>JAFRYG010000207.1 GCA_017441205.1 Pseudomonadota bacterium | reverse complement strand
TGTTCGTAGGCTCGTCGGTTTTGTTACCCACTTCCTCCCCCTTGGCATTGCTGCTTCCGGCTTGTGGTTCACTACACTTGGCGGTAAATACCTGTGGCGGGACTTTCACCCGTTAGAATTGTGCCATGCCCGGCACACCAACAAACGCGGCGTATCCCTTAGGGATAGCCGCGTTTCGTAGGGGCGTCCACAATGTGGGCGCCCCGTTGCGGCGGCGTATGCGGCAACGCCGCATAGCCATGCCCCAAAATGATTCATTCCCATTCCTCATAGCCTTCGGGCTGGGTCGCGGAGCATTGGTAACTGCGCGTCAGGCATCCCATGATTCCCATGTTCAGGGTGCATTTGGAATATTTCTTCAAACCGCTGCAGCAATCGTCGAATTTTACATCATCCGTCACGATGCCTTCGCCGATGCAGCAGACGCCATCGCTGCAGACGCGATTGTTTCCGCATTCTTTGCCGCATGCGCCGCAGTTGCTCGTCGTATTGAGCAGCGTTTCGCAGCCGTCGCCCTTTTCGGAGAGCATATCTTCATTGCAGTCCCCATAATTCGCTTCACAGGCACCGAATTGACATACGCCAGCGTTGCAGACCGGGGTCACCATGTGCTGGTCGTTGGCCGATTCGCAAACACGGCCAACTTCGCCGCAGTTGTTCAAATCGTTACCTATATGGATAGAACAAACGCCATCACTGACGAATCTAAGGCTGCCATCTTTATAATGATTCTCCGTTAAGTTGTCAGACCATCCATCTTCACATATTAATTGTGAGTTTGTACCTGACGAAACAACAATATGTCGTTTGTTTAAATCTGTCCACGAAGCACATGCCTGATATTTTCCATCATTGTCTTTGAAATCGACTTCGACGTGACCGTCTTCACAGGCGCAGTTGACGTCTTTGATTCCCAGACAGCCATCTTTGGCTAAGCCGGTATAGGAACAAGCTTCTGCATTACATTTATCGCAATTACTTATTTTAAAATCAGATTTTAACAAACATTTTATATCATCATTTTTACCACATAATAAAAATGCTCTGCCTACGCCTACATCACACTCATCTGGATCCTGACAGGACCCATTGACGCATATATTTCCATCCTTGCATGTATTTCCACGGTTTTCCGATGTTGCACCACAGAATTCGTTATCCGTGTATGGATCAATGCAACGTATTCTTTTATCTTTATCGGATAAATCTTTATACCAGGATAATGTATTATCAATGGCGATCCAACCAATTTTACAGCCACAATGACCGTTATTACATTCTGCTTTATTTCCAAAAAGCAACTGACAATTCATCAGATTGTCTGTATCTGTTCCACATGAAGTGACCGAAGATGATGCATCTACGCATTGTTTTGTTGCTTTATCAAACACGTACCCATCGACACATTCACAGGAACCATGATTACATCCTGTACGTCCGCCTCCGGTACATATAAATCCTGCAAAATTGTTATCCAGATAGGACTCTGCTTCGCATGAACCTTTTGCACCGCAATGCGTTATGTTTGTATCCACGTCAATGCAAGCGCCGTTTGTTCCGCATTTGGCTTGCAAAGGATTTGTACAGACGCATGCCCCCTGCGTGCACGTTTCATCATCATTGCATTGTACGAGCTGATCACAGCTTTCTCCCAATCCGCAAAAATCATGCTCTTTAAGCGGATCGATACACTTTCCGCCGCATTCAATGCCTTCGATGCAGGCGCATTCTTTTCCGTTGCATATCTGATCCTCACGGCATGGTGTTCCGGCGGGATTGCCCTTGCTGGCGCCACAGGTCGCCGGATTCTCCGGGTTGTTACATTGGCTCTTATTCGTCTTATCCTGGAGCAGCCCCTCCGGACATACACACTCGCCATTTGTGCTGCAGCTCAGATTGCCTTCGCAGGCTTGTCCCTTGACGATGTCTTCACATTTGCAGAACTTGCCCTCTTCTTTGTTCGTACATTCCTTCGTCCCGCAGGATTCATTCGACAGTTTGGGGACGCAGACGAGGATGTCTCCATCCATGCAGGGGATTTCTTTCGCCGAATCGCATCCACTCGGCACCTGCTGGCCTCCACATTTTCCGTTGTCACAGTTCTGCCCGGGGGCGCATGCGTGTCCGCAGGAACCGCAATGGTCTTTGTTCGTCATCAAATCCCCCACGCAGACCGAAGCCCCCCAATTTGGCAGATGTCACCTTCTTCGCTGCTTCCGGCGCTCTTTTTGCACGAGTCGCAAACGCCGTTGTCGCACGGATCTAAGTTGTCTTGATTACCCGCATGTTCGCTTTGGCATCCCTGGGCTCCGAGGACGGCCAGAATTAAGGCGAAAAACAGGCAGGGAATGCGGGTGCGTATGAGGGCTTTTAATTTCATGGCAGAACTCCTTGAAATGCCAGAAAGGATGCTCAAAAAAACTTGGGATTGTCGAAGGAAAATAGGGGCCGTGCTATTTCGTCGGGAGACGTGCGGAACGCGCGTCTATCGACGAAATACGCTCGGCGTTCGGCGCTATTTGCTGAGAGACGTGCAGACCGCACGTCTCTACCAGCAAATACGCGCCTTTGCGCCCGGCTATTGCTGTGCAATACGCCGGGCGAAACGCTGCATCGTCGATTGTCGCAATGCAGTTATGGTAGGGCTGGTTAAAACAGCTTGCATGGCAAAATGTGGATAGCTACAATCATTCATACGAATGTTGCGTTTTGCGGCACTTATTGCCGGATGCAGCTGGCTGCAGGGAGTAGATATGGCATTGGTCAATCGGGAATACAAAGACAGGCTGTTCGTCTTTATTTTTGGACGCGAAGAAAATAAGGAGTGGACATTAAGCCTGTATAATGCAGTGAATGGCTCTCACTATACGGACCCGTCTGCCATCGAGATTACGACGATTCAGGAAGTGCTCTATCTGGGTATGCACAATGATGTTTCATTTGTAATCGCTGATGAGTTAAATCTTTACGAACAGCAATCGTCGTATAACCCCAATATGCCGCTTCGCCAGCTGCAGTATCTGGGACTGCTCTATGAAGGGTTTTTAAAAAAACACAAAGATGAATATGATAAATTTGGACATGACCTGATTCCATTGCCTGTACCGAAATTTGTCGTCTTTTACAATGGACGTGACAAACAGGATGACGAAACAATTCTACACTTAAGTGATGCTTTTCCCAAAGGTATGAAAGGCGATGTCGAAGTTACCGTTCGCATGCTCAACATCAATTACGGTAAGAATAAGGCCTTACTTGATGCCTGCAAACCACTGATGGAGTATTCCTGGATTGTGAAGGGAATCCGAGAAAAGGCCAAAATGATGGACATCAAAAATGCCATTGACGAAGTGATAGGCAATCTTCCGAATGATTTTGTACTAAAACCATTCTTAGACATACATAAAGCGGAGGTGGGAACCATGTTACTCACAGAATACAACGAAGTCGAGCGAGATGAGTTTATATTAAAAAAAGGAATGGAAAAAGGAATGGAAAAAGGAATGGAAAAAGGAATGGAGAAAGGCAACTTAAATGCCATCATTAACATGATGAACAAGCTGAAGCTGACGGCTGAACAAGCGATGGATGTCTTAAACATTCCAAAAGAAGAATATCCGTATTATAAAAGCGCCATTGATAAAGCATGACATTCGGTTAAAGCCATGTTACTCACAGAATACAACGAAGTCGAGCGAGATGAATTTATATAAAAATACTGTACTACCGACAACACAGCCAAACCGCCTTCCATTTTAGTTGTTTTATAATCTCATATTATATATAAATAAAGTGTCTGCGCTCGGACGTGGTGCATCGCGCACATCTGGAGCGCGTTTGGACAACACCTTTAGGCCATTTTGAATAGCTCTGCATGAATGTTTGGGCTATTTTTGAGGTAATTATGAAACTGGCACAATATTTGCCCCCCCCTCACACATATCTTACCTTGTACTACCGCTGCTAATCGTTAGCATTACTGGTTGTTCCGAAGATGCCCAGAAGCCATCGACATGTGAACTGACGGTCAACCACTGCGCCGAAAGGGCCAAGTTCCTCGATTCTGAAAAATGTGAATGTGTCGCGCTTTCCGAATGCTCGCTCTCGGATGAGATTTGTTCTGGGGTGGGACGAACATTCGAACTTGGCACGTGTTCATGCGTAGAGAAAACAACCGCATGTATCCTCAGTGCCAACATTTGTAATGTGGCGGGAAAATCGTTCGACGCCGAAAACTGCACATGCATTGCGGCGGCATGCGACAAATCCGCCGCGACCTGCGCAGCCGAAGGCAAATCGTTCGATGCCGCAAGCTGTACATGCATCACGCCATCTTGCACCAAATCCGCCGCAACCTGCGCAGCCGAAGGCAAATCGTTCGACGCCGCAAGCTGTTCCTGCATTGCGCCATCCTGCACCAAATCTGCCGCAACTTGTGCCGCCGAAGGCAAATCGTTCGACGCTGCAAGCTGTTCCTGCATTGCGCCATCCTGCACCAAATCTGCCGCAACTTGTGCCGCCGAAGGCAAATCGTTCGACGCAGCAAGCTGTACGTGCATTGCGCCATCCTGCGACAAATCCGCCGCGACCTGCGCTGCCGAAGGCAAATCGTTCGACGCCGCAAGCTGCGCTTGCATCAAAAAAAGCACACCGCAGCCGCCGCTCGAAAGCTGCGTGTACAACGTGTACCCCGCCGTGTGCGTCGAAAACGTCGGATTCATCTGCGGCAACCAGAATGAGTATTATTCGAGCAATCAGACGAGATGCAGCGGCGGCGACAAATGCGTCCTGTGTCAAAGCGGCTACATCGGCTGCAGTGCCGACGCCGACGCTTTCTGCACGTCCCATAAAAGCACCCCCGTCTACGACCCAAACAAATGCAAGGCTGGACATCGCCGCTGCGACGGACGCAAACTCATATCGTGCGACGGCACGGCATACACCAGTCTCATACAAACGTGTACATATTGTCACGACGGCGAGGACGGAAGCGACAGTTTCTGCGCCTCCCAAAAGCCCGCGTGCACATTCAGGGACGGCACCAGCGCCGAGCTAATCGCATGGATCGACGGCGACACGGCCCTCCTCAGACCATTCACCGACGACGATTCGTGTGATTCCAGCTTCGTCACCGGTACCTGGCCCAACGGCAATCCCAAAACCGACTACCCAAAGGTGCGCATTCTCGGCATCGACACGCCCGAATGCACAAAAGCCAAAAATGCGGAATTCGGCCTGAACACCTGCACGCCCGATTCAAACTACACGGCCGAAAACGATCCCTACGGCTACGAGGCCTGGCATTTCGCCATGAGCCGCGTCCCTCCCCAAACCCACGGCATCATCCGCTGCCACGAAACCGACGCATACAACAACTGCCTCAAGGACATATACGAACGCTCGCTCGTCTACTTGGAACACGCTGGCCGCGATTACAGCGCAGAGGTCATCGCCGCCGGACTCGCCATGCCCAATATCCAGAAACTCCCGCGCCTCATCGCCCCCGAAAAAGCCATCTGCCAGGGGCTGCAAACGGCCATCACCAGCCGCCTCAACCTCTATGCAAATTGCACGCAGGACAAAATGTGCGTCAGCGAGGCGGCCAGTGCCCTGCCAAGTGCCAAATCGGGCGAATTCGACAAGCAGTATGACCTGTGTCAGTTCGTTTTAGGCATGATGAAATGAGCGAACGCCCCGTAAATACTTGTCCGTTGCTTTTTTGGTGTGAGGGGGCAAGCCCCCTACGGCCCTATTGGCTGCGCCAATACGGGCCTACCCCCAGTGCGGGGCTATGCCCCGCAACGCCCCGATCCCGGCCAGACCAATAACTGACAAGGGGGCTTGCGTCCTTGGAAAACGCGAATTGGGTTATTCGCTTTGATTATACTCATAGGAGAATGAATGATGAAAACAAAAGGATTATTGAGATTTGTCGCCGTTTGCGGTGCCATCCTGGCCATTGGAGCCACGGGATGTTCTTCAGACGATGTCGAAAAGCATTCGTCGTGCGCTCTGACTGCCGAAAGCTGTTTGACGCAAGGAAAGTATTTCGATTCCGACAAGTGTGCGTGCATGAATCAATCCGAATGCTCGCTGACAGAGGAAACCTGCGCAAGTCTTGGCAGAACGCTCAATATCGGGACATGTCTGTGCGTGGAGAAAACAACCGAATGCTCCCTGAGTACCGACATTTGTAATACGGCGGGCAAGTCGTTCGACGCCGAAAACTGCGCTTGTATTGCGCCATCCTGCGACAAATCCGCTGCAACTTGCGCGGCCGAAGGCAAATCGTTCGACGCCGAAAACTGCTCATGCATCGCGGCAGCATGCGACAAATCCGCTGAGATATGCGCCGTCGAAGGCAAATCGTTCGACGCCGAAAACTGCTCATGCATCGCGGCAGCATGCGACAAATCCGCCGAGATATGCGCTGCCGAAGGCAAGTCGTTCGATGCTGAAAACTGCACATGCATTGCAGCGGCATGCGACAAATCCGCCGAGATATGCGCTGCCGAAGGCAAATCATTCGATGCTGCAAGCTGCGTCTGCATCCCGTCAAACGACAAGCCCATGGAGTCTGTCGAAGATTGCGGCACGAGCCACCTCAAGTGCAAGGTTGAACACGCCCAAAACCGATGCGAAAACGGTTCCTGCACTTTTACCTGTGAAGAAGGCTATACCCCCACCTTGGATGAGAAAGCATGTGAACCGCTTGGGGATCCTTTGGCCTGTGGACAGGAACAGATTATTTGTCAATCTGGCATCACCAATGCCATCGACCTATGTGTTCGCGACAGCTGCACGTTCAAGTGTGCCCCCAATAGCCACCTCTCTCAGGACGGCAAAGCCTGTGACCCCGACACAATACTCGCCTGTGGCTCGCACGATAACGTCTGTAACAGTCCACATGGAAACCCGATCTGCAAGGACGGTGTCTGTCAGTATGCCTGCTTTGAGGGATATCACCCTACCGAGGGCGACCGATCTTGTGAAGAAGATTGTAAAAAAGATATCTGCGAAAACGTCCTTGATGAGAACACCGGCTTCCAACGTGGAGTGATTAAGGGCATTTGCGGGCAAGATGGCCGTATCCAGCAGGTAGACAATCCGTGCCCAGACACAGATCTATGCGAAATGCTCGAGACTTGGTACAAGAACAAGACTAAGAACATACCCTTGGTGATCACCGTCGATCCTAATACTATGGCTGAGAGGTTCATTACAGAAGAGATTGTATCGTACAATCTTACTGCTAGTGGCGTTTTTGACATGAATCATTGCAAGTCACACAACAATATCACCTTTAGCCATCCGTCATGTAGTGATAATAATGGGTGTGCCATTGCCAATACTGTAGATGAAAAACTATATAGAAAACGTTGCGTCACTTTTACCGAACTTGACGGTACACAACACGCCTATCTAGTTACGTCTGGCTATCTCGCCGACACAACGAATGTTCTTATCTTTGATAAAAACCCAGCCTGCTCCGACGACTATTATGTCGTACCAGATATATATTCGCAATATAAATATTCAGATCAGAATATCGAAAGCATTCCTTGCGATCCAGATGATCGCGAAAACTATCCAATGAAGTGTTATAAAACAGAGTATGTATACAATGATTACTACAACGATTATTATAACCTAAGTTCAGAATGCAAATATACATTTGGTAATTGGTATGAATGCAACAGTGAGCGAAAGATATATACCTGGTCAGTCGGATGCGCATTTGGACATCAAGCATGCAACCCCAATATGGACGTTCACGATATAGACTCAATGTGTATCCCGGTGGAACCCGTGTGTAGCGGGACGAACGAATGTACCCTGAGTTACACAATCTGCGCGGCCGAAGGCAAATTGTTCGACGCCGAGAACTGCGCATGTGTGTTGTGCAACAAATCCGCCGCATCCTGCGCGGCCGAAGGCAAATCATTCGATAGCGCAAACTGCCAATGCGTGTGCAACAAAAACGCATTGACATGTATGGCCGAAGGCAAGGTGTTTGACTCGGCAAACTGCCAGTGCGTCTGCACCAAATCCGCCACGACCTGCGCAGCCGAAGGTAAAACGTTCGATAGTGCTAACTGCCAGTGCGTGTGCAATAAGTCCGCTGCAACCTGTGCGGCTGAAGGCAAAGATTTCGATGCCGCGAACTGCGCCTGTATCCCCCGCCCCACCTGCAATGAGGCTACCTACGAAAATTACTGCGACGGCAACACGCTTTATTCCTGTTTTGCAGGAGAAGTGAGTTCAGTACAATGTGATAAACTATCGCTAAGTGGTGCTGGATGCGCCGTGCGGAAATCCGACGGTTACGCGAGTTGCGTGATATCTTGTTCCTACAGTAGCCTATTAAATAATATTTGCTCGAACGATTACGGAGGACTCATCGATTTAGACGGAATATATGCCATCTCAGGGGAATGCAGCGAAAAGACTTCTGGTGGAAACGCGTATTTCATAAGTTACGAGCTTTGCGATGATGGTTGCGCGAACGGTGTGTGTAAAACTGAATCCGGCGTCTGCACCAAATCCGACGCATCCTGCGCCGCCGAAGGCAAAGCATTCGACAGCGCGACTTGTTCATGCGTTCCCTGCGACAAAGCTACCTACAATAATTATTGCGACGGCAACACGCTTTACTACTGTGATGCTGGCGAAGTGAAATCCGTATCCTGTGCATCATATCCGATGTTTGAATGCGCTGCGCGGAAATCCGACAATTACGCGAGTTGCGTTTTGTCTTGTTCCGCCGGTACTCCAGACCAGACCATGTGCACGGACGACAATTACTTTTCGATACTCCGGACGGTATTTGGTTCGCTATTCAATTTCGATGGGCTATATGCCATCAGGTATCAGTGCAGCCAAACGAAGTCTGGTAATTATGCGTATTTCCCGAGTTATGAATTTTGCGATTATAGCTGTGAAAATGGCGTGTGTAAGTCAGAACCCGTCGCCGGTGCGCCGTGTGATCGCAACACCTACGAAGGCGGCTGCAGTGCCGATGGTAAGACGCGATTCTATTGCGGTTCGGATTACACGCTCGTGTACAAGTCATGCACAGGTAGCTCGTTTTGCGTGATAAATGGCAATAATTCTTCTTCCTGTAAAACTGATGTGGTTACGGACTGCGCTCCCGGCGGCACTGAGTATTGCAACAAGGTCTGTAAGTACGATCGTTCCGAAGGGTATTACTATTCCAATGGCACCGTCCACACGATTCAATGCTCCAATTACGATTGCACGACGAAAAACAATCGCGTGGAATGCGAGGGAAATATCCTTCCCTACGATATCCCCACGTCATGTGAATATCATGTCAGTCCTGGCATCTGCAGCGCGTATGATGGAAAACCATACATTTGTGGCAAAGAGAATATATATTACAAGAAATCATGCGATAAATACTGCTACGAATGTCCTAAAGATAACTGGGTGGGATGTGGCTACTCGGAATCGGAGGCATGCGCCGGGCACATGTGAGTAAACACGGTTCTGGGATAATATCCGGGACAGATGTAAAGCGGGCTATCGGCGTCGCCGATACGCCCGCTCTTGCGCGTGCCTATGTGCTCGACCTGCGGTCTGCGCGCATACGGCCCTCGATATAACTACTTTTTACCGTGACAATGCTTATATTTCTTGCCACTCCCACAGGGACAAGGATCATTGCGCCAAACAGGTTGAACATATTCTTGATCAAGTGAAGTCTCAAGTATTCGATTAACAGCATGATGAATAAAATCTTTGCCATCCTGAGATAACATCGCCATATAAGGATTCTCATCATCATCTGTTTCAGAAACTGAATCTATTGCACACTGCTCTGCGTTGGTCAGGCCATTAAACTCCCAGATTGGATATGTCTGGGAAAACTCCATAAGGCTCTTAGACAACTTACCAAGATCATCAAAACTCAGCGGATGAATATTGGCAATTGGTCTAAGAAACCATTCTGAAGCCAACGTAGGCTCTGAACCTGACATCTGGTCAATACTCCAAAAGTACTCTAATAAGTCAGATGTGCTGGAAAGATTAAAATATTTATAGTATTGTGTTTTCTCTATAAAAGATGCTAAAAACCGAGATATTTTGGTGGTCAGAAAGGCACCAATGTCATAATAAGATATTATCTTATCCCTAGGTACATAATTTCTTTTTCTCTTATTCCTCGATTTAAGCAAACTGGCATAATGTTCATATTTTTCATTTCTCAGTAATAATAAGGGACGGGATATAAGCACCTGACATCTCGCATCATATTTGATGTCTTCATGTAAGGTAGTATCGAGGATGAACTCGACTTTTCCTTTTGAATATGTGCAGTCCGGATAATAATGACGAATGATTTCCATTACCTCATCAAGCGTTAATGAGCCGTAAATGTTACAGGCCGCGAATGCACATTTGATGATTTCATCTGAATCATCGAAAATCTTATCCAGAAATGCATTATAATCTTTCGTCCTACCCAGTCCATTTATATAATGATCTTTTTCACCATCGGAATAGTTTATGCCACAGCGAGGGGAGTTAATGATTGGAAGCCCCGGACAGTCATCTGTGTTTATGCAGTCATCGCACAAATAGACATGTTTTCGATATATCTGAGCTGTTGTTGATGGTTTCCCGCACAATTCACATTTGGGTACCGCAGGGAGTTCATTTCTATCCAGGACATGCACGCCTTTGGAATATTTCTGACTGGCATCATGTAATGCCAAAACTTCCAGCTGAACGCGCGTAAACAGCTCTGTTCGATGCTTAAACTCAGGTATTTCCGTCTGAAAATCATCGTCTGTCTCATCTTCTATAATATTTTTATCTGGGATTTCATCAAAAAACTCAAATTTACAACAATCGTCAGTCGAATCAATACATGTATGGAATTCTCTAACCTGCTCCATACAGGAATACTTATGAATAATTCCAAATTCATAATAGAATATGTCACCAATATGAAGTCCAGACAATGGGTAGCCTTTGCTGCACCAGCAATACTCATCATATTTTAAGTTATTATGTACAATTTTGGACGCTTTAATAAGAAAATGGCTATACTGATTAGGAGAATTCATCCAGATATCATCAATAAACTGGCTGATGTCCAATAAACACAGATTTGCCTGAATTGCAAAATAAATGTAGTACTCTGGTCTCTCAGGACAGGTAGCTTTTATCAACAGACAACGTGTTGTCCCTGTGCCCAATTGGGCGATAAATGATCCCATTGCTTGTTCCACGTTAGTAATTCTCCTATGTTGAAATATCTACAGGAAGGTCTGCTCAATTAGCCCCCCCATTTTCTCCGTTGGAGCAAGGAGAGCAGGATTGCGCAACACTTGGATCGGGCGCATTGCTATTGTTCAGAATTTCCCTAAAAAACGCTGCTAAAACCATATTGTATTAACTTTTGAAAAACCTTTTGGTTGTGGCGTACATCTTGAACCTCCTTTCTGGCTTCAGGTTTTGATTCTTCCATTAAGGGAGAAATCGAACCTGCTGGCGTTCATCATACCAAAACCGCCCGCGTATTCCAACGGAATAGCGGGCGGCACACGCGCGGGCGTATCGTAGATCATAAGCGTTAACATAAAACCCTCCTCAGCTGACGTTTTCTAGGCGATTCAGATAGCTGAAGAAAAATCATTTTATACTCTCTT
>JAFRYG010000206.1 GCA_017441205.1 Pseudomonadota bacterium | reverse complement strand
GGGCAAGCATACGGCGCGCTGTTCGTCTGCAACCGCTCCGTCGACAGCTTCTCTTCCATCGACTCCGACCTCGAAGGCTGTGGCATGGTGATCAGCCAGAACTTCTACAATACCGCTACCAATGCCAGCGCCACGACTGCCAAGAACGGCAAAGACGGTACAGCGGGTACTTCTGGCTCGTGGGATGAAGCGCATAATGGCAAACAGACTGGCGTCAACAGGTACGCCAACTGGCGATCGGTCGCTGGGAAAGCGGGTAGCGGCGCAACGACGTTCGCCGAAGACGGCCGCACCGTCGCGCGTGCTTATCAAATGAGCATTACGAACGCTTTCTAAGTCATATCCACTTCGTGTAGCTTCGCTATGGGCGGGTAGACCGCCCATACGCTCGCCGAACGCGGCTATCCCTGCGGGATACGCCGCGTTTTCTTATTTTGTCACATCACGATCCCCCCAATCGCCAACAAAAATCCCTCGCCATCCATGTATCTGCGCGTTATGCTGCATCAGAAACAAGGGGTTGAACGGTTACCCGCAGCGATGGTCTGAATCGTGAATAACTTGTTTTACAATTCGGATTCAATATAGAGTAGTCGATCGTGGGGAATTGGCGGGGGGATTTGTTGGATATGATTCAGGATGGATTTTATGAATATTCGCATATTGCCATTATTGGCGTTGTTATTGTTTGTTTTGCCGGGATGTCAGCCTTCGGCACCGAAGGCGGATGCCGGTTCTGATGCCAAACCTGCGCAAGAACAGGCCAAACCGGAAACTCCTCAGATTGACCAGGAAAAGCTTGAGCGAGACAAGGCGCAGGCTCAAAAGCTCATCGTCGGAGGACAGGTGCTTCCGCCTGTGGTGGATGTCAGCTTTAATGCGGAATCGGTCAATGAACGTCTAACCATGGAAGATGCGGATCGTTCCTTTATGTTCAGTCAGACAGCGGTTCGTCTCTGTTACAAGAACATCCTGGGCTATCATCCGGATGCGAAGGGAACGGTCACTGCAACGATTCGGCACGATGAAAGCGGGGTTAAGATTGAATCTTTTTCCAACTCGATAGATGTCGATGGCTTTGAATCGTGCATTCGCGAGGCATTGTCGCACTGGAGACTTCCGGATGGTGCGCAAATGTCGTTTTCTTTGGATTTTTCATCCAAGCCCGGACCGACACTGGAGGAATTCCGTGAACTTCATGGGCATGGTCACGATCATGCCGAAGGGCATGAACATGGTGAAGAACATGAACACGGTGATGCAGAAGCTGCGGTTCCTGAACAGGCCCCTGCAGCAGCAGAATGACCCCGAGGAATCATGAACATGGCTAGGAATATACCGATTTTGCGCTTTATTTTGCTGCTGACGCTGGCGTTTGCTGCATTTTTTGTATGTCCGGGGAACGCAGCCTGGGCTCAGGAATCGCCGGATGTCGGTGCCCCTGCTTCGAAATCCAAGTCGTCGGTATCGCCGGCGCTGCGCGGTTTTTCTGAGTTCGGAATGGGAGTACTTTTCGGTACGCTTTCGGGCGGAAGCGCGCTGATAACGGGTATTCTCGTGAATCCGATGGATATTCGTCCGGCATTGATTTCTGCGGCAATCCTGTATCCTGCGGGGATCGGATGCGGTGCGATACTGGGAGGGTATCTGACGGATACGAAGTCCAGTTACTGGGAGCCCTTTGTCGGCGCATTTTCGGGGGCTTTGATTGCAGATGTGACGGCCTATTTCCTCGCCGAAGATTATCCGATTTTTTCAGCGATTCTCGTGATAGCACTTCCTTTGGTGACGACGCTGATTGCGATGGAAACTTCGCATGCCTGGCGCGACCGCGAGGATAAACACCGCGATGGTTACAAATCATCGTCGCAGGCGATCATGCCGCTGTCGTTCGGGTTTGGGTTTTAGGTGAGTAAAGCGGCCGTTTGTGCAGTGTCGTCCGGAATGGATGGGTGCTTTGAATCCGGGGGGAAGATTGAATTCGGAGTGTGGAATATGGTGAAGAAGATTGTGATCATTGGTGCTCTGGCCATCGTTCTGGCGGGATGCACATCCTGCAAATGTTCAAGCACGGTTCAAAAAGTTGAGGAACCGACGTCTACTGCAGCGGTTGAGCAATCAGAAAAGGAGGCCGATGCTGAAGAAATTTCGGAAGCTGCCCCTGAAGATGAGAACGCTGACGAAGCCGGAAAAGCAGATGCTGCCGGGGATGAAGTGAAGCCGGAAGCGCGTGCTGCGGAGGATAAGAAAGCACCGTCACGACCGCTCGAGGCCAAAGACAAAGTCATTAAAAAAGAATCCGAACATGTCACCATCGACATGCATTATCCGGAATTTGGCGTCAGTGCGATGGATACGGCACTTGAAAAAATCGTTCAAAGCAGGGCGAAAGAATCTGAAATTCGTCTGAATGGTATGGCATCCAGACCGGGTGCATTCGATGGTGCTGTCGATAAGTATGAATCCGGAATGTTTTATGAAGTCGTCCGTTCGCGAAGCGATGCAGCGGATGTCGTGCTTTCCCGGACAGAATATACCGGTGGTGCGCATGGTTCACTCGAAATTGAGACGATCATGCTCGATGGGGATGGCAATCAGATCGATCCGTGGTCGCTGTTCAAGGATCCGGATGCAGAACTGGAAAAGATTTCCGAGGTGGCCAGAGCACAGCTCAGGGAGAAGCTTTCGGGGTATGATGATGTCGATGAGATGATCCGCAAGGGAACTGAACCGAAGCGTGAGAATTTCAAGCATATTGTCAGAACCGACAAGGGAATCCGGATTTATTTTGAGCCATATTCGGTGGCCCCGGCGTCAGAGGGGGTTTTGTTCATCGACTATGATCTTCCCTGATGATGTCGGAGTGCGTGGATGCATCGAATTCAATTGCTTCGTGACAATATTCACTCGGTTTTGAAAGGGCAGGATGATGCCGTCGAGATGGCAATCATCTGTTTTCTGGCTTCGGGACATCTGTTGATAGAGGATGTTCCCGGTGTCGGGAAGACGACGCTTGCTGCGGCATTTTCCCAAAGTCTGGGATTGTCGCATCGCCGCATTCAGTTTACGTCGGATATCCTGCCATCGGACATTCTCGGGGTGAGCATTTATGATCCCCAGGAGATGCGTTTCGTTTTTCATGAAGGTCCGGTATTTACGAATATTCTTCTGGCCGACGAAATCAACCGTGCGGAGCCGAGAGCGCAGTCTGCGCTGCTCGAAGCGATGTTTGAGCATCAGGTGAGCATGGATGGTGTGACGCGCGATCTGCCGCTGCCGTTTATGGTGATAGCGACGCAGAATCCGGTGGATTTTTCGGGCACATTTCCGCTGCCGGACAGCCAGCTGGATCGGTTTTTATTCCGGATTTCCATGGGGTATCCGGATGAGGCATCCGAGCGTTCCATTTTGCGATCCAGCCAGCGGATGCCGAGCGTTGAACCTGTTCTGAGCCCCAAGGACGTCCAGGAACTGCTGGATGGCGTTGAATCGGTTCATGCATCGGAAGAAATCGAAGATGAAATACTCAAGCTCATCCATGCAACGCGCGATCATGCATTGATTGCGCAGGGGGCATCGACGCGCTCGATGATCGATTTGCTTCAGGCGGCCAAAGCGCGCGCATTTGTGCAGGGGCGTGAGTTCGTGCTTCCGGATGATATCCGAATGCTCGCCGTGGCGACGCTGGCGCATCGCATTCGTCTGGTTTCGCGGGCGAACACGGATGCCAATACGCTGATCGCGTCGCTGATTGCGTGATTGGATTAATAAAATAGCTATGTACGGCAATAGTGTTGCAGCCAGCTTTGAGCTCAGAGCTTTGAGCTTTGAGAATGGTAATTCAGACTCCAGGCTCTAAGCTCCAAGCTCCAAGCTTATCAACTCTCTGGTAGTACAGTGCCAATCAAAAAAGCCGGGCGTATTGCAGATAGCCCGGCTATTCGGCGTATGGCGCAGCCATAGCCGAATGTGCAGCCCGTGCCGCAAAGCGGCAGGGCCGCACCACAAACAAATCGGCTAAGCGTCTTCGCTGTTGAGCTTTTCGAGATGCTCGGCGGTTTTGAGCGCTTTGATGATTTCATCGAGGGCGCCCTGTTCCACGACAGTACTGAGGTTGTGAACGGTCAGTCCGATTCTGTGATCCGTGATTCGATTTTCGGGATAGTTATAGGTACGAATGCGTTCGGAACGGTCACCTGAACCGACCATGCTTTTGCGTGCGCCAGCGCGTTCGCTGTCGAGTTTTGTGCGCTGCAGATCGTAGAGGCGGCTGGCCAGAACCTTCATGGCCTTGGCTTTATTTTTGTGCTGTGAGCGTTCGTCCTGGCTTGTGACGACGAGGCCGGTCGGGATATGCGTGATTCGAATGGCGGACTCGGTTTTATTGACGTGCTGACCGCCGGCACCGCTCGAACGATAAGTATCGATGCGGAGATCCTTTTCGTCGATTTTGAGGTCGACTTCTTCGGCTTCGGGGAGAATCGCAACCGTGCATGCCGAAGTCTGTATGCGGCCCTGGCTTTCGGTGACAGGGACACGCTGGACGCGGTGGGTGCCGGCTTCGAATTTGAGGTGAGCGTAGACGTCGACACCACTGATCATGGCCACGACTTCCTTATAGCCGCCGAAAGTACCATCGCTCGCCGAAATGATTTCGACATTCCAGCGCATTCTGGCGGCGTAGCGCGCGTACATATTGAAGATGTCTCCGGCGAAGATACTGGCTTCGTCGCCGCCGGTTCCGGCACGGACTTCGAGGATGATGTTTCGTCCGTCCATGGGATCTTTCGGAAGCATCATGATTTGAAGTTCGTCGCGGCGTTTGACGATTTCGGGTTCCAGACGCGCGATTTCTTCTTTTGCCATTGCCCGCATTTCTTCGTCGTCTTCGGCGAGGAGTTCGCGGGCACTTTCGAGCTCAGCTTCGGCATTTTTGAGTGCCTGATAGGCGTTGACGATGGGTTCCATGTCGGCGCGTTCTTTGGCGAATGCGTTGTATCGATCGGGATTTTCGAGCGTATCCGGATCGCCGAGCCGGTGGCAGACATCTTCGTAATGCCGCTCAAGTTCTTCGAGTTTTTTGAGGAATTTCGTGCTCATTTCTTAGTTGGATGTTGGGGGTGAGCTTTGAGCTTTGAGCTTTGAGC
>JAFRYG010000022.1 GCA_017441205.1 Pseudomonadota bacterium | reverse complement strand
CCCTTCGGGCTCAGCCCAGGCTGTACTCTGATCGCCCTTTCAGGGATCTCATTATATATGTCCACAACAATAATTGCTAATCCCCCACTCCCAACTCCCAACTCCCAACTCATGATGAGTTTTGAGTTTTGAGTTATGAGTTTTGAGTTATGAGTTATGAGTTTTGAGTTATGAGTTATGAGTTATGAGTTATGCAATCACAAAGGTTCTTGCTAAAGAATCGAGTAAATAGGGTACCAACTCCCAACTTCCAACTCCCAACTCCCAACTCCCAACTAAACTCAAAGCCCCCCTAAGCCTTATTCATTTTGGCACCCCTGTGTCGCAGTAAAGACCGGGAATTTAACGTTCTTGCCATCGACGGTGAAATTCTTTGTAGTCCAGGTAACGTCATTATTCCCATTATTCAATGCATTCACAACCTGGTCAGCAGTCTTGACACCATTACTCACCCCAAAGGGAACAAAATTGTCAAACCTTGCCTGACCTGGAAATGCGCTCACACCGTCCTTCCAAAAATAATAATAAAAGCTTTTATTGGTGGAAGCCGTTTCCCAACACTTATCTATATTACTACTAAACGCAAACAAACTCATCCCATCGTTTTTAAATCTGGATACCGAAACAACACGGGTATATGTCCCGGTAAATCTATTACCATTCCAACCGTAATCCCCAAGAATGCCCGCATTATGCGCGTTGGAATCACTGTTTGTTATATTGCTCCAGAAAAATGAATTATCGACAGAGAAGCTCTCCCTATTGGGCAAATCCATATATGAATCCCCGGCAAACCCGGCGGAATGATTGGCAGACTGCAGATTATTGACGGTCGAATATATCTTCGACAAATTAACTGTCGAATTCGAATAATACAATTGAAGGCACCCCAAAAATCCTCCCGTTCCGGCATAATAACAATCATTTTCATCCAGTCTTGTTCCAAGTGTAGACAATAGATCTTTTACTGTACTTTGAATACCACTAAACGATACGGTACTTTCTTGGTCATTTCGAACAGACATATACGAAGCGAACCCACCTGCACAGGCAAAAGGCTTAGCCTTGCCTTGTTCAGTATTAACTTTATACTTGACATCAATCGTTGTGACCTCATTGACAACATCTTTAACGGTCATACTATAGTCAAACTGACCAGCGAAACCGGCAACAAAATCCGATCCCGATACCTTATTAACATTATTCGTAATCTGCTGTAGATTTGAATGATAGAAATAACCTCCGAATCCACCGAGCACCCGAGCACCGGATATTTCTCCTGTAATATGGTTGCTTATCTTTGTAATTGAACTATTCACAGCCTGTCCGACGACGCCGCCGACATTCTGATATCCATTAATCACTTTTGCTGTACTCTCTTTGCAATTACCAGTCAAAGTACTCTTTTTTTGCAAGCATCCGACAATTCCTCCTACATTATCACACACCCCCGCCATCACCGATGCGTCCGTAAGACCAGACTCCGAAATCTGGCTATTATCGGAAAGACCGACGATGCCACCGACACAGGTACCGTCTTTATATTTGCCTGAAGAGAGTGTTGGCTCGTATGTCAGCGTCCCACCATCAAACACGGCGCCAGAAACGGGGACTGAAAAAGAATTACCAACGACACCACCAATATTCCGCGCATCGACACCCGGTTGAATAGTGATATTTCCTTTAAAAAGAATATCCGTTATCCCTATTTTGTCATCGCCTGCATTAGTAATATATCCAAAAATACCGCCTAAAAAGCCAATCACCAGCTTAGGATCCCCGGCCATATCGATGTGCAAATCACCTTCGAATGACACATTTTGAGCACTTCCCTTAAAAATGCCAGCGATCCCCCCCAGGTAGTCCGGTTTTCCGGCAGATGATATCAATCTATTATTCACATGAACCGTATCATTCCCTTTGTAATGCACATTCCTCAGTTCGGAATTGTCCATATAATGCGCCAGCACACCGCGTACATCCCCCTCCACATCGTACGAAAGCTTCAAATTCTCAGCACGCAGAGACAATGATTTGCTGTTCTCACTCCAAAACAGCGGGGAAGAAACTTTTCCACGCTCGCCGCCTGCTTCAAAAACGATTTCCGGATCATTATCATGATATTTTTCGCCAACAAAACTCACAGGGTTGCAATCGCCATTTGTGCCCAGCTCATGCGTTCCAGTATCCCCATAGTGATCATACAAATTGATTTTGCCATGCAGCACGACATTGGGATATTTGCTGCATTTATCACCCAATGTCTTATAATCAAACAGATCTTTGGCCTCATAGATATGGAATGTATCGCCACAGCCGCCCTCTACATCCGCCACATTGCAGCCACAGTTTCCTTGTTTTTGTTTATCCGGATTCAGGGGACATTCATCCACGCAATCCAGGAATTCATCCCCATCTGTATCGCCTGTTTCCGGTTCATCGCAGCCGCATACTCCCGGTTCAGCTTTTTTGGGATCATCTTTGCACAAATCTTTACAATCCGGAATGGTATCACCATCTGTATCGCCGGTTTCCGGCACACCGCACCCGCATTCTCCCGGTTCGGTTTTCTCGGGATCATCTTTGCACAAATCTTTACAATCCGGAATGGTATCACCATCTGTATCGCCAGTTTCCGGCACACCGCACCCGCATTCTCCCTCTTTCGTTTTGTTGGGATCTGCCGGACATTCGTCTTCAACATTCTCCTTACAATCCATGATGCCGTTGCCGTTGCCGTCGATATCCGCAGCACCGCACCCGCATTCTCCCGGTTCGGTTTTCTCGGGATCTGCCGGACATTTATCCTGACAGTCCGGAGTTCCATCGCCATCCGTATCGGTATCCTCTGTATCGCAGCCACAGATTCCCACATGTGTTTTCAATGATCCTTCCGGACATTCTGCCATTGGATCCTGACAATTCATGGTTTCCGGATTACCGCAGCCGCATTCTCCCTGCTTGTCTTTGTTTGGATCAAATGGACACATATCCAGACAATCGGGGATGGTATCACTATCCGAATCCATTTCCGACACACCACAGCCACATTTGCCCGGTTCGGTTTTGTCAGGATCTGCCGGACATAGGTCCTGCCCATTCTCTACGCAATCGATAACCCCATTGCCGTTTGCATCCTCATCGACGACTCCGCAGCCACAGATGCCCGGCAAAGTCTTATCGGGATCTTCCGGACAAAGATCCTGCGCGTTCTCTACGCAATCGATAATCCCATTGCCGTTTGCATCCTCGTCGACAACTCCGCAGCCACAGACATCAGGCTTGTTTTTCTTTGGATCTTTAGGGCACATATCCTGGCAATCCGGTGTCCCATCGCCATCCGTATCGGTATCCTCTCTGTCACAACCACAGACGCCGGGGGTTTGCTTCAGCGAACCGGCAGGACATTCTGACTGATGATTCTCCACACAATCCGGCACGCCATTGTTATCATCATCCGGCGAATTCAGCGAACAGGCACATGGCGCATTGCTATCCCCGGAAGGAATGATACAAACATCCACCTGCCCCTCATAAGCCAAATCAGAACACGCCCCCAAAACAATTGCCGTTCCCAGAAAAACACAATACCGAAATGCCGATGGATTGCGCATGATATAACCCTCATCTATAGATTTTTTTTGAATGATGCATCATCAGGGCGTTGCGGGGTGTCCCCGCATCGGGGGGTAGGCGCGTATGAAATAGCGCCGCAGGGGGCGACGGCCCCCTGTCCCCAAAACAAAAATACACACGACGTTTATTTTATCAGTCTTCGGGCGAGAATGAAAGTTCGACGCTATTTTAATTCAGGCATTCAAACCGTTATCTATCCGTTTGATCGAGTCTGAAGTGCCGGTAAAGATGAACCAGAATTTCCGCATCGAGCGCAGCATATTCGAGCTGTTCCGGCGAAAGCGGACGACGGTCCCAGCGCGATTTCTGATTCTCCTTGTCCATATCGTATCCGAATTCCCGCATACAGACGGCCTTCAGGGAATGTCCGCCGGGACACTTCATGCCGTACAGTCTGCGGCTCACCTTGAGCGTATCCACGATGTTATTGATCTGCATTCCGAGGTTGCCCAGGACGCGGCACTCAAACGAAGCATTGTGGATGACCTTTACGATACCGGGATTTGAGAAAACCTGGGCGAGTCCTGAAAAATCAACGCAGAGTGGATCGATGAGGAAACTCTGATCGCTGCATCCGATCTGGATCAGGCACAGACGTTGGTCATACAGCGTCGTTTCGACATCCAGGCCGATGAATTTCTGAACCAGAATGACATTCAGGGCTTTGGCCAGTCCGGATTGCGTCGAAACATACGTCCAGGGATAGCGCGTATGCATGATCGAACCATCCCCGTGTTCAATCGCAACCTGGGGTGAGGGTGCTGACACAGGGATTTTGGGCTGAGAGACACCGTTTTTGGGCTGCGAAACGCGCTTTGCTGCCGGCAATTCCTCAAAACTCAGCGGCAGATCATCGATCACATGCAGACGTTCAGTCACTCGCACTGAAACATCCGAAAAATGCATGCTTCGCGCCCAGTTCCGCCAGACATCATCGAACAGCGATTCCGTGACTTTTTGGGGCAAAAGCGGAAAGATCCACCCCAGTCGATAAGCCCGTTTCCAGACATTCCAGATATTCTGCCGCACGGATTCTGCCTCAAAAGACTGGAGCTGACCGACGATCTGTCCTATCCGATCCGCGATTTGTTCCGTCGTACACGAGGGAGAATCGGACCAGCTCAGCCGCAGATAAAAATTCCCGTACGAAGCGCGCAGTTTTGGAACTGCAGCCTGCAGAACCATCGCCAGAAATGCATTATTCTGAGCGCCGGCATACGTCCACCAGTGTGCGGCATCATGCGTGACCTCGATCCACGGTCCGGTCGGTGCATCCGCAAACCTTTCGCGAAGGATTCGAAGTTCCCCATGACTCGCGTCATCCAGATCGACACCGTCTGGTGTGCGACCTTGCCCAAGCAGGAAAGAAGCCATCCTCTGCACATGATCACAGCTGCAGATCACGGGCATGGCATCGAGCCATACGGGATGACCCGGTTCCATGTTCACCCTCAGACTGGCTTCATTGCCCAGAAGGTTATGGAAATGCTTCTGATACATTCTTCCGCTGTGATAAAATCTGGCAGAAGCACTTAACGACAGGAAATCCGTCGAGATATATCCCAGCGATTCGCGGTTCAGCGTGCTGCACATTGTTTCGTGTTTCCAGGCCCAGAGGACGCCGAGCTGCGAAAACTGGCGGATACCCGGAAACAGACGCATTCCCTTTGGCAGCAGCTCCACCATTCCCGAAATACAGCTCACGAAACCTTCCTGCAGCCAATGCTGCAGCAAAAGGAGTTCATCTGCTTCCCTGAATTCGGTTTCGGACACGCGTTCATACTGCAGACGCGAAAACCAGTGATATGCCTTAAATGCGGTGAGTTCGTCCGGATTAAACAAAAAACCAGCCAGCGTTTTCTGCGAATCCGATTCACACGATGATATCGTGCTGAGCAGGGAAAACCGGTTCGATACGATCGCCGTAACCGGCTTGTGGGGTTTCAGGATGGTATCGGCCAACCGGAGGATATCCCGGTCCGGCTCCGGATCGACCATGACCAGATGTTCAAAACCATATTCGCGATTCAGGCAAAGGGGTTCCGGTTCTTCCGCAAACAACAGGAATTCCCTGGTTCTTTCGGGAGGTTCCTTTTGTTCGGAAAAAACCGGAAGATGCATGCGGCAGGAGGCTTCGGAATACTGCAGCGTATGCAGTGCATTCCGACAGCAGACCAGCGTGCGCTTTCTTCGGCAAACATTCTGGAATTCATCCGAAAACACGTTTTCCGGATCGCTGTCGTCCGCAAAGAAACGAATGACCGGCTGCATGGCCTGAACATCCGCCGGATGTTCGATTCTCTGAATTCCATGATGAACTGCGGCAATTCTGGCAAGCGCATTTTCCGGAATACCTGGCCATGCAAGATAGGCGATGCCCGCATTTCGCGGCAGTTGTTTCCATATTTCGAGCCAGTAATCCAGGGCTGCATCCGCCAGATCATCCGGTTCAAGCCAGACGATATACTGACAGCAGCGCGACGCCATTTCTGCGAACTGAAAGCGATCCCTGGCCATGAGCTGCTCGAGAATGCACGGCGTCGTGACCTGAATATCGGCACCAAACGATGGGGATGCCAGTTTTTTCAAAGATTGTCTGAAGGATTTCGTCCGGTGATTTCCAAGCGAAACGAACAAAATGATTTTTCTGTCGTTCTGATCTGCAGCATCCTGGCCCCAAACAGCAGCGAGTGCAATCTGAAGTGCATGAAACAACACGCGCTGCGCTGCAGTCATCACAAAGGCGCTGCCCTGTTCAAACTGTTCGTGCATTTCATGAAAAACCGCTTCGCGCTCAGATTGAATGCCAGACATAATAAATACCGTAAAATCAAACACAACGGGCTATCAACCCCAATCCAGGTAATTTTATTACCACATTTTTCTATGAATTACTTTGACGGTTTGATTTTTGGTCATTAAAAGGAAATACGGAACAAGTTTCAGGAGGTGAGATTATGCAAAGAAAGAACCTTGTATTGTATTCGATGGCTGTCATGCTCTCGCTTGGCATTGCATCGCGAGCGGATGCAGTGTCCATTTGTCTCGACGCAGGTCATGGCGGCAGTGATCCCGGAGCGAGCGGCTGCGGCATGATCGAATCCCACAACACACTCGATTCCGTAAAAAGGCTTCAGAAACTTCTCGAAGCTGCGGGCTGGACTGTTTACCAGACGCGTACATCAGAAACGACTGTCGGCCTGAGTGCGCGTCCCGCATACGCAAATTCCAAGGGTGTGACGACATTTGCGAGCATTCACAACAATGCCTTTAATGGTTCTGCGACGGGCATCGAAACGCTTCGTCAGCCGGGTTCCGGCAGTGGTTCGACGAATCAGGCCAAGGGCATTCAGAACAAAATGATCAGCGTGTGGAACCTCGCCAACCGCGGCGCGAAGGAACAGAATCTCGCCGTATGCCGCCTGACCAATATGCCTGCAACGCTCTCGGAACTGGCATTTATCGACAACTGCTCGAAAGACGCCGTCTATCTGAAGTCCTCTGCTCATGTGCAAAATGCCATGAAGGCCCATTGCGAGGCCCTGGTCGCCCAGTGGGGCGGAGATGCGAGCAAGTGCAGTGGTTCCGGAGGCGGCGGCACAACCCCGCCGCCATCCTCGCAGACCGGTACAGTCATAGCCGGTACCTACAAGGATTCCGTTGGAGACGAAAACTGGCTGGGCGGCGTCAAATATACGATTGGATCCGAATCCCAGACCAGCGCTGCAACCAAGACATTCCTCAAATTCACCGTTGCCGTCGGCGCATTCAAAGCGACAGCCACCAAAGACGGCTACAAGACTTGGACGCGATCGGACTGCGAACCCGTGACTGCCGGCGGAACCGTCTGGTGTTCAGCAATTCTGTCCGCCGAAGCTCAGGCCCCGGCAAAAGGCAAAGCGACCGGCAGCGTCATCGACGGCCTCAGCAACAGCAATGTTGCGGCCAAAGTCACCGTCAAAGACGGCGCATCTGCCAACTACGACGGCAACACCAACTGGTCTTTTGATCTGGATGCAGGAACCTATACCATCACAGCTTCTGCCGATGGTTACGACGACAATTCCGTCAGCTGTACCGTTACCGCCGGAAATACAGCTTCATGCCCGATTACAGTCAATCCCAAAAAAGGTACGATCAAAGGCAAGGTTCTGGATGCCGAATCGAATGCCGCCATTGCAGCAGCCGTCTCGCTCGGTACACAGAAGGTCAACTATACGGGCGAAGGCGAGTGGCTGTTTACGGTCGACGAAGGAACCTATTCCGTAGAGGCTACCGCACCGAATTACGAGCCGGGACTCGTATCCTGCTCCGTCAAGAAAGGCGGCACACAAAACTGCGATATCACGCTGAAACCCGTTCGCGAAGAGACAAAGGAAAAGGGCACGATCACCGGTACCATCACCGATGCATCAACGGGATCACTGATCGCCGGCGATCTGGAACTGAGCACAGGTTTAACCTACCATTACACAGGTTCCGACAAGTATCATTTCCAGGTAGATCCGGGAGATTACAAGCTCACTGCCACCGCAGACGGCTACGAGAGCAATACAGTTTCATGTTCCGTCGCTTCCGGCCAGACTTCCGAATGCTCCGTTCAGCTGACCCCGGATTTGGCTTCAGTCTCGGGCATCGTCTATCTTGGATCCGATCCCTCGACCAAATATGCCTGTACCGTCACCATCGCCGATCAGACGATCGAATACGACGGCAAGAAGAATTGGACGGCCAAAGTCAAACCCGGTCAGTACACCGTCGTAGCCCAGAGCGAAGAGTATTCCGGTTCGACAGAATGCACCGTCGAAGCCGGCAAAGCCAATGTATGCAATATCGCAGTTCTGGGTGAAAATGACGAAACGGGAACCCTCCGCGGCATCGTCTATGATGACCGGAACGAATCCATGCTGATCGAGGCTACCGTCAAAATCAAGGGCTACGAAACCATCAAATACGAAGGCACAGGCAAATGGGAATCCGGTGGTCTGCCCGCCGGTTCACACCTCATCACCGGTTCTGCCCCGGGATACTACAAGAACACCGTTTCGTGCGAAGTTATCGCCGGAGAAACGGGATACTGCCCCATCCCGCTGACCGCCAAAGCCGCCGAAGGTGCTTCGACCGAAAACGAAGAGGACGAAGAGCCGGCCAAATCGCCTGAGCAGCGCGACTCGATAGCCACGATCCATTCGTCCGAATCGTGCAGCGCTCAGCCTCAAAACCAGCCTTCAGGCCTGCCCGTCGGTATTGCTGCAACATTGCTCGCCATGCTCTCCGCACTTGGCATTCGTCGTCGTCAAAGGAGATAAACCAATGAAACTCAATAGAATTCTCATCGCTGCTTCATGTGTTCTCGGTTGTATGACGATGGCTTCGGCTGGTTTTGCCCAGCCGGAGCAAGCCGCTGCACATCCGGTGGACGGACAAATGGTTCGCCTGGATGCCAAAAAGCTTTGGAAATTTTCGTACCTGCCCAACCTGAAGATGAAAAATGTTCAGAAAGTCGCAGAAAAACTGCGTCACCCATCGATTTCCCCCGACGGCAGACATATCGTTATGTTCGACCGAGATGCCGACAATCTCGAAAACAACCGCCTGTACGAATGGAATGACAACACACTGGAATTGCGCGAAATCGTTCGCGGTTCGCAGGTTTCGATGTTCGTTGACTGGCAGGATGACGAGTCCATTCTCATGCGCGAACGCGACAAACCCTTCTTCCGCGAAGGCGCCAAACTCAACTATTCCATCGGCAAAAAGCCCATGCTGCGCGGCCGCAAGCCAATCGCCGACAACGATTACGTCGTCTATGACGAAAGCGACATCATCATCCTGGAGTCGAAAAAAACAAAGACTCTGCAGGCCATTTCCGATTCGAGGGCCGATCGCTATTTTGCGCCCATTCTTTCGCCTGACGAAAAATACGTCGTCTTTTCGAGCCTGAGCAGCGGCATCCATCTGTTCGATATCGAAACCAATGCCGTCGTCTTTATCGGTTCCAACGGTATCTATCCTTCGTTTTCGCCCGATGGCCGTTATCTCATCTACACCACTAACCGCGATGATGGCCACAACTTTACCAGCGGCGATCTGGTTCTGATCGATCTGCAAAACCGTTCATATCGTTATATCTCCAACCCCAATAACGAAATCCGCATCAATGCCACGATTAGCCGCGATGCAAAACAAATCGCCTACGAAACGGACGATGGAAATACCTGGCGTGCTTCATTAAACGCAGAATAGTGATATAATTTTGTTTGGCCTGCTATTCGCAGGGCGTATAAATACGCCTGCGAATACGCACGGCCACGCAGCTGCTATGGCTGAAGCCATACGCCGCTGCCTCTCCGTTTTAAGCACCCCTGCCAGGAACAAAATCCACATTATGTCAGAACAACACATTCCACAGGATCTCACGAGTATTCTTGCCTTTGGGCAACTCAAAATCCGCATCTACCTTGAAACTGCGGACAAAAGCCTCAATGACGAGAATGCCCCGGTGTTCTTTGGCATGTCTGCCGTCGATGCAGCAAAAGCGCTCAGACGTGCGGATGAATTGCTCTTCAATGGCATGCCGAACTACGAGGACGGCCTGCGAAACTACGTCCGAAAATGGGTCGAATCGCCCGAAAAAAATTGCATCGGACTCGCGGAACTCTACACCCGCTTCATGCTTTCGCTCGAAGACGTCGAAATCCTCGCTCTGCTTACCGGCATGGCCATCAATCCCGCGCTATGCGAACTTTGCGGATTTGCCGTCTGTGAACCGGGGCTCGATGTTGCCACCGTCGGCATCATCTGCCGAATACTCGCCAATCAAAACCAGGAAAAATTCGACCGCTACCTCGCCAGACTCGCTTACTTCGCACCGCTGCGAAGACATTGCATCATTTCGGTCGAAAAACGCGTTCACCCCCACGACGGATTTGACAGAAACCTCGTCACCCGAAAGGTCATCGTTGCCGACCGCGTCATCGAATTCCTCAAAAACCCGGAAAATCAGAATGTTCCCGTCGATGAAGGACTGTCATCCTATGCCTATCGCACCTGCGAAGAAGTCGACCTCGGAAAACTTCATCTGCCGCAATACTGCCAATCCGCTATTCTGCAAATCATCCGCACACAGACGCTGCCTGCAATTCTCACAGGCCCCGCAGGGGCGGGCAAGGAAAAGACAGCCAGTGCTGTGGCCACTCTGCTCGGACGCAATTTGCTGAGTGCAGATTTGCCAAGCCTCCTGACGCTCGATGCCGAAACGCTCCAGATGCGGCTGGCAGACCTCTTCCGCGAAGCACGGCTCGGCAATGATTTCGTCTATTTTCGGTGCGCACATCTGCCCGAATACATTTCGGGTTCCCAGCAAATCGTCCTCGAATCGTACTTCCATCAGGAACAATTCCTCGCGGGTATCGAGGAAATGACGCTCTGGATGGTTCAGCTCACGACGGGATGGCCGCAGATCGCCATTCCGCTGCCCAGCCAGGAGCATCGCTTCGAACTCTGGCAGGAGGTCTTCGATGGCGAAAAACGAAGCCCTTCGACCGATGCCATCGACACCATTTCGCGGCGCTACGAGATGTCCGAACCGCAGATCCGACAGGCCGCCGGCGAAGCCCGAAGACTCAGTATCGTTGCGCGCCGAAAACGCATCGATTTGAACGACCTCGACAAAGCCTGCCGCACTTATTTTGCCCATAAACTCAGCGATTTGGCCGATCTCGTTCCTCCCTCGACATTCAAACCCGAACAGCTCATTCTGCCCGAAGCCGAAAGAGCCAAATTCAACGAAGTGCTGCTCTACGCTGATGCCCAGGATACGATTTATTCCGACTGGGGGTTCGGCGAGCGTTTTCCGTATGGACGCGGCCTGAGCGTTCTGTTTTATGGTCCGCCGGGAACCGGTAAAACCATGGCGGCAAGCATCATCGCCAACTATCTCGGGCTCGACCTGTTCCGCGTCGACCTGTCCAGAATCATGAACCGCTACGTCGGCGAAACCGAGAAAAACCTCGCTCGCGTATTCGATGAAGCGGAACGCGGCCGCGTCATGCTCCTGTTTGACGAAGCAGATTCACTCTTTGCCAAACGAACTTCGGTAAAATCGACCAACGATCGTTACGCAAACCTCGAAGTTGCCTATTTGCTCCAGCGCATGGAAAACTTCGAAGGCGTCACCGTTCTGACGACAAATATCGAAGCAAACCTCGACGACGCCTTCAAACGGCGTATCCGCTACAGGATTTATTTCCCGATGCCGGATGCACCGACGCGCGCAAAACTCTTCCAGTCACTCATCCCCAAACATGCTCCCCTCAGACCGGATATCCCCTATGATTTGCTCGGAGAGCAATTTGAGATTAGTGGTGGACATATCAAACAGGCTGTCCTGAAAGCAGCCTTCTATGCCAAACGCGACAATACCGATATTGGCCTCGCTCAGCTTACCGAAGCGACCATTGCAGAATGCCGCGAACTTGGCATGTTGATGAACGATAATCTGCCCCGCCCGCTTACGAATGCACTTCGTGCCGAAAAAGGCTTGCCCCAGCTTTCGGAAGAAGAGTACAGACGCATTCATCAGCCGTTGGTTTCGCAGGATCTGCCGCTGATGGATCTGCCGGAAGGCGTTCCCATTCCCGGCGCGGAATACGATTATTGATAACCCAATGACAGAAACGAACCAGCTAAGGCTTTGAGGAGTCCAGAATATGAAAAAAATCGTATCCAGTTTGTTGCTTGCAGCTTGTCTTTTCCCCATTTCGGCAATGGCTCAGGAACCTGCGCCTGCAGCAGATCCCGATCCCATTCCCGCAGCGGATCCGGCGCCGGCACCAGCCCCTGAACCGGCCGCAGAACCTGCACCGCAGGCTCCCTCCAACGAGCCTGGCGACGTCATTGCAAATTATTTCATGGCCATGGGTGATCTCGTCGCTCAGAACATGGAAACGCCGTCAGCCCTGGTTGAAAAATTCTCGGCCTATATCAAGGAAAACGAAAAGGCGATGCGCAATGCATCCAAGGCTTTTGATGCAAAACTTTCTTCGATGAAGCCAAATGATGCCGAAGTTTATCGCGAAACCGTTCAGCGCAAGATCACGCCGGCACTCAACAAACTCATCACACTGCTCATTGAATTTTCGACTCGCTATCCAGCTGAATCCAAACAGCTCGATTCCATGCTGAAAATCGACGCCAAATACACCTATCAGCAATAGATTTTATGAATTGTACACTGTTAGACACGCTCGAAAGAGAGTTTATCAACGATCATGGCACAGCCAGAATCATTCCGCACTGGGATGAAGAGGCCGTTCGTCAATGCCCAACGTGCGGTGGATTCAAAAACATCCAGAGTACGAATGATGCCGGTTATCGGGTGGTAAAACCCTGTCCGGGAACTTATGCACTGAGCAGAATCGAGCGGTACAATCGCGCCGGTGTGCCGGCCAGATTCATGCAGGCCACGTTCGACAACTACAAATTCGAACGGCTGCGCGAATCCTCGAGCGTGAAAACATTTATCGATAAAATCAAAAACTACCAGAAAAGTGCCCCCGGTTATCTGCTCGAAGGCGGCCCGGGAACCGGCAAAACGCATCTGCTGTGCGCTGCCATTCGCTATCTGACCCTCGAACTCGGAATCCCCTGCAAATACGTCGATTATTCCAATCTGCTCAGCGACATCCGGGCTTCCTACAGCCAGAATGTACCCGAATCCGTCCACATCGATCCCCTCATCGACATCCCGGTTCTGTTCCTCGATGAACTCGGCAAGGGACGCGACAAAAAGAATGATTTCGAAATCAGGATCATCGACGAAATCATCAACCGACGATATCTGAATCCCGATCTGACGACGATTTTTGCCAGCAACTACCGCGACCGAAGTACGAGCGGCTACAGTATTTATCAGGCTGCCGGCTACGGATTCGATACCAGGCGCTGGAACGAATATTCCGCAAAACGCTGGAAATGCGAGAATTTCCCCAGCGAAGATGCTTTCAGGAACTACGTCGATCAGGTCATGAAAACCGATCATATTGAGGATCGCGTTTCGGAACGCACGGCATCCAGGATTTTGGCCATGGCTACCGCCATGTATGTCGATGCATCCGATTATCGCCGTAACCCCGGAAAATAAATCGTGGTTCGTGGGGAATTGCCAAAGACGTTCCGCAAAACGTCTGTACCCAATGAAACGCGGAATGTCTGTACCCAATGGAATCAGATACGCCCTTGGGATGTAACTGTTTAGCCATGGTGTGTTTGTAATTTTTAACAAACGGATTTGTTCGCAACTAACGTTGCTCACAATTAAAAAAACGCGAAGGCCGTTAGGCCTGAGCAAATCCGATTGTTAAAACAAAAAAAACAGCGAGGCCGTTAGGCCTGAGCAAATCCGTTGTAAAACAATCAGACGTAGGGCTGAATAGTCACCTTGGGATAAAAACAAAATACAACGCAATTTGTTTAAAATTGCATATTGTGTTAGAATAAGAATGTGGTTTAATATCGAGGATCGCTTCGATTCGTTTATTATCAGCGCAAGAGGTATATATGAAACTAAATCGAATTGCAGGAATGGCTCTGGCAGGCTTGTGTTTGCTTTATTCTGCGAATGCATCGGCTGAGTCCGTCGCCGTTATGAAACTCGACGTCGTTGGTAATAACGTCGACAAACAGGCGGATTACCTGCTCAATGCCATCCGCAAACAGGTAGAAGACTCCACCTATACACTGGATGCCAATGGTTCCGATATTACCTATACCGAAATGCAGATGGTTACCGGCTGCGACCGCGAAGCCAGCATCGCGTGCTACGATGCAGCCTGCGAAACACTGGGATCACCTGCCGTCATTTTTGGTACGGTCAAAGACAATGGCGAAGCCCATCTGATTTGGTACATCAGCGGAAAGGGAATCTTCAGAGAAGCCACAGGAATGCTCAGCAATAAAGCCGCTGCCGATGCACTTGCCAAACAAATCGTCATCGGTGAAATGGGCAAGCTCATCGTCACGAGCAACATTCCGGGGGCAGACATCTTCATCGATGGCAAGCGCGTCGGGATGAGCGCAGAATTTGAAGAAAATGCCGAACCGATTGAACTCGTCACCGGCAACTACGTCGTCGCAGTCCGCAAAGATGGCTATTCAAAAGAAGACGCCGTCAAGGTAACGATCGACAGCCATGAAGTTGCAAAAGTCCACGTCGACATGACAGTGGCCCGCGATCCTGAAGATACCAAGAGGGCAGTCCTCATTGCCGGTTATACCAGCTTTGGCGTCGGTGCTGCTGCATTGATCGCCGGCGGTGTGATCGGTGCATTCGTCAAATTCGTGTGGCCGGATGATTTGGATAAAGCCCTTACAACCAAAAATTCGATTGAATCAAAATATTCCGACCATGGCGCTTATCACAAATACGGAATTGCAGCCACAAGCCTGCTCGGCATCGGCGGTTTCTTTGCTGCCGCCGGTCTCGCGCTGATCATTACCGGTTATGCCTATGACTTCGCCGGCGAAGACGTCGATAAAGCCTACAGCAACAAATTCATGCCGAAAGTTGATTTCAATCTGTCGCCCGAATATCAGGGTATGACGATGGGCTGGACGTTCTGATCCATTCCTGATGATGCCAAAAATAAAGCCGTGCAGATTCTGCACGGCTTTTTTTTATGCCCAGCGAGCCGTATGGGCAAAACAGAGTGACCGCCCATAGGCGAGCACCCGGCGCGTATGGCCGCAGGCCATAGCGCGGGCACAAAAAAAGCCCGAACCAAAAAGAGTCCGGACTTTGATTTATACATTATATGAGTGACACCGATTTTTCAGCACCGGGTTTACTGCCTTGAACAAACATGCCCGCTCGTAGTTTCACCATAACTGACGCGCTGATAATCATAGGGATCTGTTGAATATTTACTGTTGTTTTTGGATGTTTCCTGGCACAGATGCTCAGGCATCTGAAGACCTTGTTGAAAATTATTGGATCCAATGAGAACAACATTACCGTTGTAGTAACCGACAACAAGCTCTGCATGGCCCAGCGAGTTGTTAACCCAGAAATCCCCGGGTTTTGCCTGCGATTTGTCGATCTCGTGATAGCCATCCATCCCGGCTGTACAATGGTCATAAACATCATCGACAAACGTATAGGCACTGGAATTCATCAGGCCGTTTGCACGCAGAATGGCCGTCACGAAGTTGGCGCAATTGTTATCATAACCATAGTTACAGCTCGAATGCCCCGCCAGACTGACGAACTTATCGGAAAACTCGGGAACGGTTTTCGCCTTGTAATGGTCGAACGTACACATATAAGTATCGGATTTATACAGCATCTTTTCAGCCATATCGATGGCCTTTCGGCCCTCGCACTCATCACATGCGTAGAGCGTACTGGATTTGAGCACCCATCCTTCATTGCCGTTATACGTGATGTGATACCAATCGTCGAGTTCCTCGAATACCTGGACATAATCGTATTTGCTGCCCATGCCGCTGCCATTGGCTGAAGCTTCTGAATAGATGGCCCCATCCTTCATGAGCATGACACGATAAGGCTTGCGGCAAGCGCCCGCAACGCAGGATTCGCCCTCATTGCAAGCCTGTCCGCATGCGCCGCAATTGTTAAAATCTTCGGCAAGTGTATACGCTTCGCACCCATTGGCAAAATTGCCATCCGTATCGCAATAATTCTCGACGCATGCATCGCACGCAGCGAGATGAAGATCCTCGGCTTTCAGGCATTCGCCATTACAATACAATTCGCCATCCTGACAAATCGGCGTGCACGTTCCTTCGCTGCATTTTTCGCCCTCGCTGCAAGCATTTCCGCAAGCGCCGCAATGATTGTCATCATCCTGGGTACTGGCTTCGCACCCATTCGCCAGATTCTCATCGGTATCGCAATAACCGGCGCTGCATGCCTCACAGGATTCCAGATGAAGATCGTTAAAATTCAGGCACTCCGTGCCGCACAATTCCGTCCCATCCTCGCAGACGGGTTCGCATTGTCCCTCAACGCAGTTCTGTCCTACAGGGCAATCACAGTCTTTTTCGGGCGGTTCGTCACCCTCGCCAGTTTTCTTCTCATCTGCAGGTGGAGCCTGTTTTCCCTCATCTTCAGGAGAAGCCGGCTTTTTACCTTCATCGGACGGATCCTGTTCATCTTCAGGATCCTCTTTTTGCGCAGGCTTCGTTTTCTTATCATCCTTTTTTGTATCTTTCTTTCCTGAATCCTCGCCTTCATCCACCGTCGAAGAATCCCCCCCACCGATGACAACTTCATGCTCATCCGTGCAGCCATAAAGACAAAGCCCACAAACAATCACCGCAATGCAGTACGAAAAGCGCTTCATGACCTGAACTCCTTTTTGCCGGGCAAATATCACGACGAACAACTCAGCCATGGATCGACTGAAATACAGCTCAGTTTAACAGTATCTATTCTCTTTTCAAGGCTATGTGAATATGAGAGCAGCTTAGAGGTAACTGTTTAGCCACTTCTTTTTTAGAGTGGAATATATCATCTTGCTGTGATTGCAGTGATTTCAAATGCCATAGGGACTTCATCTTCATCATTGCGCCGCCATGGACGGCGGCGAGATGCGCGGGTGGCATGTCCAGGGATGGACATTCACCCCGCAACTGCGGCAGCACAAAAAGCGTGCGTTGGGGGCCGAGATTTTTATCGTTCGGTGAACGATAAAAATCGCAGAGCCCAGTGAACAAAGGCTAATCATGAGTTGATTGCCGATAGGCAAAAGAGACGATATGAGTAGCCTATTGTGAACTGTGTAGGGGGTGTTCACAATCGAACACCCCCTGCCGCGCAAGCGTAAAAAAACAAGCCACCGCGCTGCAAAGCGCGAATACAGAGCTGTTACATCCATGCAGTCACAAAAAAAGCCCGCATACAGAACATGTACGCGGGCTTCTTCATTTAATCCTGAACAGGATTAATTCTCTTCGAATTCGGCATCGATGACATCATCATCTTTCTTGGCCTGCTGCTGGGCACCGGCACCGGGGGCAGCACCTGCGCCCTGCTGATTGGCCTGAGCATACATGACTTCGGCGAGTTTGTGTGAAGCCGCCATGAGGTCATCCTTGGCTTTCTTGAGTTCGTCGAGGTCTTCGGAATCCTTGTGTTTCTTGGCTTCTTCGATGGCGGCCTTGAGGGCATCGACATCGGAGGCCTGGAGTTTGTCGCCGTAATCCTTGACGGATTTTTCGGCCGAGAAGATGAACGAATCGAGTTCATTCCTGGCATCGACGACTTCACGACGTTTCTTGTCTTCGGCCTCGTGTTCCTTGGCTTCGTTGACCATACGATCGATATCGTTCTGATTGAGGCCCGAAGAAGCTTCGATCGTGACGCGCTGTTCCTTGCCAGTGGCTTTATCCTTAGCCGAAACGTTGACGATACCATCGGCGTTGATATCGAAGGTCACTTCGATCTGGGGCACGCCGCGCGGTGCAGCCGGAATGCCTTCGAGATTGAATTTGGCCAGCGTTCTGTTCTGGGAAGCCATTTCACGTTCACCCTGAAGGACGTGAACCGTAACCTTGGTCTGATTATCATCGGCCGTGGTAAAGATTTCGCTCTTGCGGGTAGGAATCGTGGTGTTGCGGGGAATGAGCTTGGTCGTGACGCCGCCGAGGGTCTCGATACCGAGCGACAGCGGGGTAACGTCGAGCAGCAGGATATCCTTGACATCGCCGGAAAGGACACCGCCCTGAATGGCAGCGCCGAGGGCAACGACTTCATCGGGGTTCACGCTGTGATTCGATTTCTTGCCAAAGAATTTCTCAACTTCCTGCTGAACCAGAGGAATACGGGTCGAACCGCCGACGAGGACGACTTCGTCGATATCGCTGACGGATTTGTTCGCATCGCGAAGGGCTTTCTTGCAGGGTTCGAGGGTCTTGGCAACGATGCCGGAGATCATGTCTTCGAACTGTGCACGCGACAGATTGACGTTGAGGTGTTTGGGGCCCGTGGCATCTGCAGTCAGGAACGGCAGATTGATGTTCGTCGTGGTCATCGAGGACAGTGCTTTCTTGGCTTTTTCGGCTTCGTCACGCAGACGCTGAAGCACCATCTTGTCCTTCGAAACATCAATGCCGCTGTCTTTGCGGAATTCCTTGACCAGCCAGTCGATGATGAGTTCATCGATGTTATCGCCGCCGAGGTGCGTATCGCCGTTTGTCGAAATTACTTCGACGACGTTATCGCCGACTTCGAGGATGGAGATATCGAACGTACCACCACCGAAGTCATACACGGCGATCGTCTCATCTTTCTTCTTGTCGAGGCCATAGGCCAGAGCGGCAGCCGTCGGTTCGTTGATGATACGTTTGACGTTCAGACCGGCGATTTTACCGGCATCTTTCGTTGCCTGACGCTGCGAGTCATTGAAATATGCAGGAACGGTAATGACGGCTTCGGTCACCTGCTGACCGAGGTATTTTTCGGCGTCGCGTTTCAGTTTCTGCAGAACCTTTGCGCTGATCTCGGGCGGTGCAAACTGTTTGCCGCGGGATTCAAACCCTGCTGCGCCGTTGGCCATGCGGATGACTTTGAACGGCATGTGCTTGGCTTCTTCCTCGCGTTCGGCATACGTCATACCAATAAAACGCTTGGCACTGAAAATCGTATTCTCATAGTTCATCGTGGCCTGACGGCGAGCAAACTGACCGACGATGGTTTCACCCTTATCATCAAATGCAACGACGGACGGCGTGGTACGATCACCTTCTTCGTTCGTAATAACTTTCGGCTCCGAACCTTCCAGGACTGCTACACACGAATTCGTCGTTCCAAGGTCGATACCAATGATTTTTCCCATAACAATTTCTCCTTAAACATAAATATTTCTGCGGTATTCAAACCGCTGTAAAACTCTGCGGACTTGAACGAGCGACGGACTGTAAACACGCATTTTCAAAGTCAAATCATTTTTTTTACGTAATTTACCGTTCGGCTTCATTCGAACAAGCGCCGATAGTTGACGCCAAAGAAAAAAAGTCAAATGCGTCTGTTTTATTTTTTTGCAGCGCGGGCTATTTCGCCCAAAGGCTCAATACGCCCTGCGCGCCTGGCTATTGGCTGATGGCCAATACGCCCGGCTTTTTTTGAGTCGTGAGTTATGAGTTGTGAGTTGTGAGTTATGAGTTGTGAGTTATGCAATCACAAAGGTTCTTGCTAAAGAACTCGAGCGTCGGCTTTTCACTGCCGCTGCCGCGCTTCATATAAAGGTAGGCATGACCGCCGGGCGTAACGAGCGCATGTTCCGAGAGCAGTTCCCATGACAGCCGGTGCCGGAGCATAGTCGCCGTCACCGATATAGCCGGCAGAAACGGCCTGCGGCGTATGGCTGCACGACAAAACGAACGCCGCAGCGAGGAAAGCAGGGCCATACCTCAAAGTCATCGCATCCTCCTCAAAACCAAATCCGAAAGTTTTCTAGCAGAAAATGACAGGAATGGTCAAAATGATCTGCCGTCAGTCTCTCCCAGACCAACGCACAAGGGCTGAACTCGTTCATGCCGTGGGTTCACACGGGAAACATCCTCCCAGACCAACGCACAAGGGCTGAACTGTTACAATATCTTCGAAACAAGCTCCAGGGCTACCGCATTTACTTTTTCTGGGGCTCTGCCCCAGACCCTGCCAAAAGGCTGAGCTCTTTGGAATCCGCAATATTTTTTCGCATGCTACATTATTTTACATTCTACCATGCCCTACAAACGGCTCAATGGGGCCCCTTCCCCATTTCGGCAAATCTCTACAATTCAAGCGGGTTTAAATGTGTATAAGCAAGATTGATACCATGTTTAAATGCGATAGCCCTGAAACAAGCTCTTGACAGCATGGTAATTGCCTGCTACAAGCTAATAGGACGTGTTTCTGTAACAGATGAATAAGGAGGTGTTATGCGGTCTATGGGTTTGATCTATGGCATTTTGGGGTTTATGTGTATTCCATCGCTTTGCTTTTCTGATCCATGGAAGTATGGATTATCGTACATAAAGGATTTTTCTTCTTGTGCAGATGGTTGTCGGGAATCAAAACTTAGGTGGGCACCTGACCAGATGAACCAGTTAGATTCAACACTTCAGAGTGCAGGATTGAGTAAAAAATTTAAGTATTCAAATACGTCTGTTCAATCGACTGATGTAATTGAGGATTATTACAATGGTTATGATCATCTGTATGCTGATAGCGTGAAGTTATACGCTATAACGACACATGGGGGTGCACTTACCACAGAATCTGGAGATAAAACATATTATGCGACCTACTGCTCCTCAGGCAATCCCAATTATTCATCTAATCTATATGATGATCAGGGAAATATGATTCGTTGCCTTGCAACATCAAAAAAAATGTTTTTTAACGAAAGGACGCATTCATCGAACAACATGTATATGCAAAACACAGGTTCTTTAAGATGGCTTATCCTATCAACCTGCAACTCAATAAATTCTGGACCAATGGGATATTGGAGCGGGCGTTTCACTTATGGATTGGATTATTTGTTGGGCTACAAAAATACAATGAAATTAGGTGAAACAACGGATGAATGTCTTTCTGATTTTGCATCACATGCCTTTGGTGGCAATTCTAAATTTAAGAAGGTGTGGTTTAGTGGCAATGATGATTGGTGGATAGATAATACAGCAGGAGTTTTCACCTGTGGCACACTTACTGCGCCTGGACAAGCAGATTCGGAGTATCGAAGAGATAACTATAGAAAGGATTGGGGGGAGCGTATTATAAACGCATCGGGAACATACTACTGTGCTTGGTCATGGCATGAGGGCTAAGAGATCTAATGAAGGGAGAATATATCATGAATACTAAGTTAGTCGCTATTTTTTGTGCTATTTCCGTTTCCTGCTTTATATTAGGATGCTATGACACGACCTGTGAGAATGAGGATTGCCCAACCAAAAAGGTCATTACAGAAGAAGATATAGACACAACGTCTGATGCTTTGGTAGGGAAATTATATGTCGGAGATGAATTTGCCATTAAAGCATATCATCAGATAAATCAAACTCTTCGTTTGGGGAAGAAGATTGACTTGTCAATATACGAGCTTGGCGTCCCCGAAATAACCTCCTTGCTTTCCCATAATGAAAAATATTATCACTTGAATACATCCCCTGTCATGGAAATGGAAAAATTCATTGTAGCACGTGGCGAACAGTATGAATGCTCTTGGAATATCAATAGTATGTATGAATTTTGTCATGACATGAATCATTTTGAATCCATGTCCGGTGTAAGTCGAAACAACCTTATGCCGGATGATGAGTATTTCAAAATTGCAAATCATTGGAAGGATAATATCATTCGTCTAGATATGCCAGAAAACTATCAATTCTATCCATACAAACGTAAATTCGGTGTAAATGGTTCAGCATCAATTGACAAGCCTGAGGAAATTACTGAGACAATATATGAAATCGGTGTTTCTTTTGCGTCTACGTTGGATGGATGGCCCGTCATTGGACCTGGTGGAAAAATTTATGTACATTTATCTCCGGACGGGAAAATACTTGCAACAAAACTATATCGTAAGTCACCTAATAAATTAATTACAAAGCTTCACGCAAGCGATATAAAAACTGCCGATGAAGCATTGAAGGAACTCGTGGATAATAGAGAGTATGATTTGGAGGATTACCAAATTACACGTGCAGAATTCGGATATTTTTACTGGGGCAAGAACAGTGTACAAAATATACTTTCACCACATTATGTCTTCTTTCTGGCACCAGCAGATTCTCGGTATACCACTGAGGTTGTCGAAATCGTATCTGCTGTAAAAGGAAAATATGCAAAAATGATTCAATCAGACTATGAACTTGAGGTTAACCGAAAAAAGAAGCAAATCGTCCATGATGTATCTGACAGTAAACGCCCCGAAACTCCACCTCTCTGAATATTGATTTCGTGCTTTAAAGAAGGCAAGAAGGTCTAGCCCCATCACCGTTGGGGCAGAAGAAGCGGATTCGCGTGATGCCAAGACTGGGGCTTGTATCATAATCTGGAACTTCTTCGCCGTAAACGAAGGGAAAACCATATCTGAACACACGTCAAACGAAGAAATGGCCGCAGAGCCGCATTGTGCGCAGCACAAAATGCCGCGCACCAAAATCTATTTAATCATCATGCCCGGACGGCCAATCATGACGAGTTTTCCGCCGTAGTAGCTGCCGTTGGGATTACTAATTGAGATGCTCTTTGTCCCGGGGTCGATCATCTCGTTTTGGTTATCCGTCGCAATTGCGACGTGCGAAATCCCCTTGTAGTTGTCGGTGGCTTTAAGGGCAAAGAAGAGCAAATCGCCGGCAATGGCTTTTGTATTTGCGCTGAACGAAGCGGATGCATCGTCACATTTCTTCCCCATGGATCCGGAATTTGCCCAATTGAAATCATAGCCGGCCGCTTTCCAGACACGACAGCAGAATGACGAACAATCGTAATAGCCATTCTCTTCCCGCTTGCTCTGACTATACACCCAGCCTTCAGTCTTGCTTTGCTGCATCAAATTACGTGCAACCTGTTCGGCTTTTTTGCCTACAGCAACGACCTTATCGTTGTCGTTGCCGCCGGGGCCGGGATTTTCACCATTCACGGTACAGTAGGATCCATGAAACCATCCGACCTGACCTTTATATTCGATGCGGTACCAGCCATCCTTTTCTTCATAGACAGAATACTGCTCGCCCGGATAAAGCACGCCGAGCCCCTGATTCTCTTTTCCCGGTCCCGTGCGGACATTGACATCGCCGGTAATCGTGACATCAAACAACGGCTTTTCCTTAAAGTCAGTGTATTTGCGTGCGATCCAGCCAAAGCCCGATCCATAGGCAATTTTCAGCCAGTCACCTTCGACAGCATACACCTGAACACTCTTGCCGCCGGTCAGTCCGCCGATGCGCTCATAACCGGAACCCGCGCCGCTGCGAACATTGAGCGCACTGCATGTAACCTTGCAGGATCCAATCGGATCGTCCTGTCTGGCGATATTTTCATTGGCGTCAGTATTTGCCCCCGACATCGTTCTTTTTCGAGCGAGCGGGTATTTTCTGCGTTCAAAGGAGGAGGATCCTTTTTGCCGCGATGCGATTTTTCTGGCACTCATCGATGCATAACTCATCCCACTCCTCCCGTATCATTTCAGACGTGATGCCCCGACGGAGCGTGTCTGATTTTATTTTGTACAGACGTTCCGTGGAACATCTCTCTGCCAACGACGATTACATCATCTTGCCGGGGCGACCAATCGAAACGAGCTTGCCATTGTAATAGCTACTCTTGGGATCGACAATAGCGATGCTCTTCGTACCCGGATCGACCATCTCCTTGCTGTTGGAAGCAATGGCGACATGCGAAATTCCTTTGTAATGGGAGTTGGAACTCAGGCTGAAAAACAGCAAATCCCCCGGAATGACATCATTGAGAGAGGCGACCGTCGCAGAAGCTTCATCACATTTCTTGGCCATTGAATAGGATGCAGAATGGCCAAAATCGTATCCGGCATGAGCCCAGCAGCGACAGCAGAACGACGAACAGTCGTAATAGCCGTCCTTCCATCTTTCCTCGCTGTTGTACGTATATTTCCAGCCCAATCCCATCAGATAACGAGCATACGCCTCGGCATCCTTCCCTGCGGCAGCAACTTTATCATCATCGTTGCCGCCAGGCCCTGGTCCCGGCCCCGGCGGTTGTTCTCCGGTTTCCGATCCGGGAACGACCTCGCTGTAGGACCCATGGAACCATCCGACCTGTCCATTGTACTCGATCCGATACCAGTCACCCTGTACTTCATAAACGACGACTCTGTCGCCTTTATGGAGCGTACCAATACTATTGTTATCCTTTCCCGGCCCGGTGCGTACCTTGACACTGCCCGTCACGATGACCTCGAACAATGCACCGGCCGGGAGGGATGAGCCCTTAAAATCGGTATATTTTTTAGCAACCCAGCCGAAGCCGGTTCCATACTTGATTTTCAGCCAGTCGCCTTCGACTGCATACACCTGGACACTTTTGCCATTGGTCAGCCCGCCGATGCGGGGATAACCGGAACCCGCGCCGCTGCGAACATTGAGTGCACTGCATGTAACCTTGCAGGATCCAATTGGATCGTCCTGTCTGGCGATATTTTCGCTGGCATCAGTATTTGAACCCGGCATCGTTCTTTTTCGATCGAACGGGGATTTTCGGCGTTCAAAAGGAGAAGACCCTTTTTTTTGCAAAGAAGCAATTCTCCTGGCTATCTGCGAAGCATAAGACATCTCATTCCTCCCGCAAAACGTTCACTACGGCGGAAAAATAAGCTTCGGTAAACATAGCAAAAATAGCAGAGATGGGCAAATTGGGTCTGCAAAACCGTAAGAAAGCGCCGCGTATTGGGCAAAGCCCGATAGCCGGCGCGCGCAGGCCGTAGTGGGCGCAGCCCCACAAGGCCGCGCAAATAATAGCCCCCAACATCATTGCATTTTCATCTCCATGCGCATAAAACCGAATTCCCAAATTGTGCCGCATTGAGCTGCCCCCTGAATGAGTAATGATCATGGCGCGAAATATAGATTTTGATTTATCCTCAGATTCTTTTGACGATAAGTTCGCTGCACTTGACCAGCGGTGGAATGCAGACGATTCGACAGCGGATTATCTGAATGCCGGCCCGGCGAATGAACCGGAACCCTACGCGTCAGGGAGCAAAACTGCCGCGTGGAATGACGACGATTTCGAAAAGAGATTTCAGGCTAAATTCGAAGCTGCCGTCAGTGAACCCGAACTGAGCAGCAAAGCTGCGGACAGCAAAGCTGCCGCATGGAATGACGACGATTTCGAAAAGAGATTTCAGGCTAAATTCGAAGCTGCCGTCAGTGAACCTGAATTGGGCAGCAAACTTGCGGACAGCAAAGCTGCCGCATGGAATGACGACGATTTCGAAAAGAGATTTCAGGCTAAATTTGATGCGGCAGTCAGTGAACCGGAGTCATACGCACTGAGCAGCAAAGCCGCCGGAGTGGATGATTTCTCAGAGAAATTCCAGGCAAAACTCGATGCAGCAGTCAGTGAACCGGAGCCGTTGGCCGACTCTGCGCATAGACTGAGCGACAAAGTGCCTGAGTCGAAGTCATACCAAACATCCAAATGGGATGATGACGATTTTGAAAAGAAATTCAGCTCAAAGCTGGATGAAGCCGCAAATGAGCCGGAATCATTGGCCGGAAGCTCATTTGAACAGAGTGAAAAGTGGGATGATTTCGAAAAGAAATACCGGGAAAACCCGAACACTTCTGCGGCAGACAGTTACATACAACGCGAGCCGGTCATCCATGCGAGCGAGAGCGCATCTGCGAAACCTCAGAGCGTGGAACAGACTGACCGCACACAACCGACGCTGACGCCGATAGCAGGGAACAGCCCGAAATCCACTGCGACCCGACCTGTAAGTCAGGCAGCTCAGACAAAGCCAGCTGCGCCGCAGCCAGCACCGGCAAAATCCGGAACAAGCCAGTCGCAGGCCGCACCAAAAGTAAGCAAAAACCGCGATTTGGAGCGCTTTATGTCTGCGGCTGCGCAGAACAATAGTTCTGCAGCTGCAAGCGAACTGCCCTTTGCAACGGTGAGAACCCAGAAGCTGGAACACCTCAAAAAACTCATCAACGATAACCGCGAATATCTCAAATCGCTGGAAACCAATTCTCCCGTATCCGACCATGAGGAGGATGATAATTCCGACAGCATTGAACTGATGTCGGAATGGTTTGATGATGATGACAAGGCGTTTGAATCGTCGAATTCCGAGTGGCTGTCATCCGGTACACAAACCTCCGATACCTCCTCCGTCGCCAGACGACGTCAGCCCAATAGAATTAAACCCCTTGCAGATCCAACATCCGTTGAATCAGAAATCAGCACGGCATCAGTTGTCACCGGTATTTCCTGGCTAATCGCCATACCACTCGCTATCATACTCATCGCAACCGACCACTTCTTCATGGCCGTCGCGTGCATTATTGTGGCGATCATCATACACAAAAAAAACGGTTCAAAACAAAAAGAGCTGTTCAAATCCAGGATCGTTCTGGATGTTCTCAGATCCTATTTCAACGCGACACACTACCGGCATAGTATCCAGCTGACCAGCAGTGATGCTTACCATTTGAGAAATTTCGGCGTTGCGAAGAATTCCTGGCAAAATGGCATCATATCTGACGCATTTGATGGTTTTTATGCACAATCCGCATTTAATTATTACGACGTCTCACTGAATAACATCAACAGCGAACAGATATTTCATGGTCAGCTTCTGGAAATCACAGTTCCCCGGATTATTCAGCAACCCTTTGCGATTCAGACGAGATTCACGGTTCCGAGCCGCATGGAACTCGAACAAATGAGAGCTTTTGGTTTTATTACGCAAACGCATGCGGATCTTCTGAAGAAGTTCTCATTCCATCCGTCGTATGACAATGACATCAAAGCAGACAAGAGCTATTATGTTACGCTGAATGATATCGATCTTCCGGATCTTTTCAGCAAACTGGAACAACTTTCCAACACCTGCACGGGCCTTGTCTATTTCCGGTACTGGAAAGACAAAATGTATTTTTCCATCCAGCGCACATACGATCCCTTTGAGTTGAACAGCAACAGAAACGGCGACACCGGAAATTACGGCGTACAGCAGATTGCAATAAACGATGCGAGGGAAATCGCAGCCATTCTGGACACACTTACCAATATTATCATTATGTGAGAGGAACCCTACGCATGACCGAAGAAGAAATGGCTGCATTGACCGAAAAGATCAACACCTATTGGTCGAACCGCCCCAAGACGAGCGAAACGAGTGAGAAGCAAAAGCTGGAACCGCTGCACGATTTTGACAATCTCGAGTTTACATCTCAGGAACATGTCGATGCCGTGCGGAAGCTCTACATGAAGGCTTCCGCTTTTGCTCCAAAAGACGAATCATCCGATGCCTGATAATTCCGGAGGGGGGAGGGATTAAGACTTTTTCTGCGACGCTTCTGGGGCTGCAGGGATGAGATGAAGAGGATATCCCCTCCACAGCCAATAGCTGTGGGTAAAAAAAACAACCGAATCCATGGGTGCATTGTCCATCGTTTTTCCCCTCAGGCATCCATCAGGCACCATCATGTTGCCGCTCTGACAATCCTCTGCGCAGCCCGCATGATAACGGCACAAAACTAAAATGTCGCAGTAAAAAATCATTTGCATCATCAACATTAACAAAATGTTTATTTTACGCATAATTGAATGAAAAATCTGAATAAAATTTGATTTTTCATTCACGTTTATCTAAGAAGCGCCTGTTTTTGTCTGTGCCGGATACAGAATCTCCTGTGCATGGCGAGTCATTCATAAAGAATTTCGTCTTATTTTTAACGCTAACCAACAACATTCCTCAAAAGGATAGTCACACAAATGAACGTTTATTTGAAATTACTCTCAACCCTTTCCCTTTCCGCATTTATCGGCCTGACAGCATCCAATGCCTTTGCTGATTGTTCCACCATGAATGACGAAGAATGGAACAATCTGAGTGCTCAAATGGCGAAAGCTTACGATCAGGGAAATTATGAGGAAGCGCTGCAGTATGGCAAACAGCTTATTGTTATATGCAATCGTTCGCCAGTTGTGAATTACACGATGAGTGAAATTTACCGCAAATCCGGCAATGAGGAAGAGAGTGACAAATTCGCCAAGCGTGCGACCGAATTCATTCTGGAATACCCGGTACCCCAGGCTCTTGCCGAGCGCATCTGGATGCGCCGTGCCGAAAACGAGCTTCCCTACAAAAAACAGCTTTCGGATCTTCAGGGCAGAATGACCAAAATGGCCGTAGAGTTGAAAGAATGCAACGAGATGAAAGCCAGTTATGCAGCCGATCAAGAGAGTGCCAAAGAAAATGCCATTCATGAGCAATATCTGAAAGAAGAGTCCAAACGTCACTGGGGTGCTGCGATGTGGAGTGGTGTCGGTATCATGGCTGCCGGTGTTGGTCTGACTATTGCCGGTTCAGTGATGACCGTAAAATCCGATAAAATTGAGAAAAGCGGCGAAACGACGAAAGAAAAGTCTGGTTTTGAAGTGACGAAACCCTATGTTGCCGGCTGGACGCTGCTGGGTGCCGGACTTGCCATGACCATCGGCGGCACGGTACTGACCAGTATTGCGGGCTACCGCTATACTCACATCGACCTCGACAACGATGGCGCAGCCGATGAATCCGTTTCGTTCAATGTTTCACCCACGAGCATTGCATTCGGCATGACATTCTAAGCATCGGGACAGAGGGAGACTTTTATGAAAAAAATATCATTGGGCGTACTCTGTGCGCTGGGCATTCTGTTCACCGGATGCGATACCGATATTCCCACCGATGAAGTCGGGGTTTTCTCCATAGAAGATTCGTGCGGACTGACGGGCGGGTCATTTAATAAGGTAACTAAAATTTGCACATGTGGTACGACCCCATGCGAAAAAGATGTCACATGCAAATACAATCAAAGCAACAAAACTTATGAGTGTCTTGGCCAGGCGAATACGGATTTACCGGAACTGACCTGCACACTTCAGGGACAGCGCATCTGCGTTGATCGCGTCGATGGGAATGGAAGTTCCGGCTACTACGTCGAATGCGATGGTGCCAATTGGGGCGAAATCACCCAATGCCCATCGGGAAACTCATGTAAATCCTATCTGGAACATACGCTCATCTATTCTTCTGAATGCGGTGACTGCCAGAATAACGGCACGACATGCATCAACGGCGTATTAATCGCACAATAACAGACTCGCTTCCCAGGAGTATATATAATATGAAAAAATTAGCATTCTTACTGATGGCTGCAGCGATGTGCGGCACGCTGGGCTGCGATACGGACATTTCCAACGAAGAAATTTCGGATGTACTGACGCCGGAAACGCGCTGCCTCATGACGGGTGGTATACCGCTCACCTCAGCTCAGGTGGAACAAGTCAGGCAGACGCTCAATAACCCTGAAGCTTACTTCGATTATGAGAAAAAACCGCTTGACATATCCTCCGGCATGAACATCGTCAACGTTTATAGGAGTACATATCAATATTCTGCTGCCAATCCCCAAAATGACAGTGACTTTTACTGCGCATGCGGTGCAGACATCTGCGATAAAGGCGTCGGATGTACTCAGAGCAGCGGCTACGCAACCTGCTCCGCAGTTTCGTTGAATACTGACATCAATGCAGAATGCGATCCCGTCAAAGTTGACAACAGATATTTCGGTTATCTGCTTTCATCACACCTGTTCCCCATCCTGCGACAGGTCGCAGGTCTGCGCAGCATGCAGAGTTCCCAGGATGGATTGACCAAAGTTAGTAAGCTATTGAAGTCTCCAGAGCTTCAAAATAATCTATTATCCAAAGATAATAAGGGAAAAAAGAAGCTTACAACTTACCTGGCGAACCTATTAAGCGAAAGTAACCCAACAGGTGAGAAATGCGAAGATGAGTGTGCCGATGCCTGCGAAGATGAGTGTGCCGATGCCATGGTGGCTTCGCTCTTTTATGCATCCATTGCTGAATGTATGAATAATAAAACGGATCATTGCCCGGATGGGATGCAGCTGACAGTTGAAGGCGCAGACAGCAGCCAATCCAAATCAGAAACT
>JAFRYG010000021.1 GCA_017441205.1 Pseudomonadota bacterium | reverse complement strand
GGGGTCTGGGGCAGAGCCCCAGACAAAAGAACCTCAGGTTCCAAGCGTATCTGGGCAGAGCCCCCATGCGGATATTGGGCAGCGTGTAAACAATGGAAAATGCCCTAAAAAATTGCGGGTTCTTAGGGCATCAGGCCCTAAGCGGGGTCTGGGGCAGAGCCCCAGACAAAAGCAAATGTCCTAAATCAGCGCGCCGGCAATGGTGGCCGTCATAAAAGCTGCAATGGAACCTGCAATCATGGCTTTAATGCCCAGGCGCGCAATATCAGATCGACGATTGGGGGCCATACCGCCAATTCCGCCAATCTGAATGGCAATCGATCCAAAATTGGCAAATCCGCACAAAGCATACGTCGAAATGACAATTCCCCTGTAAGACAGTTGATCGACTATCTGAGCAAGATGCAGATAGGCAACGAATTCATTGACGGCCATTTTTTGTCCCAAAAGCTGTCCGACGAGGAAGCAGTCTGATAAGGGAACGCCCATCAAAAATGCAAACGGGAAGAAAAGCCAGCCAAATATGGTCTCAAGCGAAAGCAGAGGCCAGATGCTTTTCTTTTCGAGTGTCGGAGTCCAGGTTTTTTCCTGGGTTTTGGATACGACAGCTCCGCAGGCTGCAATATTATGTTGATCCCGGCAATCCATCATGGCTGCGTCATTATCGACAGGCGATTTTCCGGCAACACCTCCCAGCACGAGATCGTAAACGGCATCGACTGTATCAATTTGATCTCCCTGTTCCCCGCTCAATGTGCGCAGATTATCGGGAATAGAAATGGACTTGATTTCGGCGAGTTTGATTAATGCTCCATGTGTACATTTGATGGTATCGGATGTCGAGTAAATGGAATCACATTCGGGATCGAGATCACCGCCGGCACTGACGACGTATCCCGCAACATGTTCGTAAGTATTGGCATTGACCATTCGGCTCGGCAGTCCAAGAATGAAGTTGATCAGGGCAATGATGGCAACGAATGCAAGCAGCATGGCAGCAACATTCAGAGCCAGATGAAGACCTTCGCCGGCACCTCTTGCTGCAGCATCAATCACATTCGCGTCGAGTTTTTCCATCTGGAATTTGGATTTCCCCATGGTTTCGGACTCTTCAGTTTCCGGAATCATGAGTTTGGCAACGACGAGGGATGCAGGTGCACTCATGACACTTGCTGCAATCAGGTGGCCCGCAATATCAGGGAAAAATGGAACAAGCATCGCAACATATGCAGCCATGGTTCCGCCCGCAACCGTTGCCATGCCACCGGTCATGATTGCAAACAGTTCAGATTCGGTCATTTTGGCAACAAAGGGTTTTACGACGAGAGGAGCTTCGGTCATGCCGACAAAAATATTGGCAACGGACGACAGCGATTCCGATCCTGAAGTCCCCATGAATTTCATCATAAATACTGCCATTCCCCTGACTATCCACTGCATGATTCCAAGATAGTAAAGAACCGTCATCAGCGAACTGAAGAAGATAATAGGGGGAAGAATGCTCATGGCTGTATTGAGCAAGGGAGATTCAATCTGGCCTGATGCAAAACTGGAAAACAGAAACTTGGTACCCTCGGAAGTAAACCCAATCAAAACCGTTACTGCATCATTGAGCCACGAAAAAATGGCTCGACCAACCGGAGTCCAAAGGATGAAGATGGCAAAAACGAGCTGAATTGCCGTGCCGACCGCAACGAGTTTCCAGAGCACTTTCTTTTTATTGTTGCTCATGAGCCAGGCAATGCCAATAAAGGCAAATATGCCGACGATACTCATGATTCTGCTGAAGATGCTCGTCGTATCTTCGGACTTCTTCTTTTCGATAAGTGCCTGAGTTTTATTGGCTGATTTGCCTTCTTCCAAAATGCCATAACGTGTTCCCAGATCCTCTTCAGGCTGAGCATTATCGGCATTTTGCTGAGCATTTCCTGGGTTATCCCTGAGGTTAATTCTATTCTTTTCGGGTAATTTCTGGTGAGGAATATCAATAAGCTTGCTGTTCTCAAGACCTTCACGGCTGTTATTCAGAGGAATAACCTCTATATTCCCCCGTAATCGGACGGATTCCGGCAGTGTGTCGGAAATAGTTTTTCTCGTCCCTTCGGCAGGCACTGGATTGATTGCACCGGAATCCTGAGATGTTACCTGAGAATTCTGGTTGTCCGGCATCTGGGCCTGGGCAGGTATCTCGTCTTTGACGATCATGCCAAGGACAATCATGATCATGCCAAAGGCCATCACAAACCATGCGATGTATTTGGGAATACCTTTGGAAAATGGTTTTGGCGGCTGAAATAACTTCATAGAAACTCCGGTGAGTATGAGATGAAAGCAGATACAAAAAAACCCCCTCGAAAAAGGGGGTTTTGAACTGCTATAACGCGCTGAGATTAATTATTTTCCTTAACATCGAATGTCTTGTAGCATTCTTCATTTGCAATGGCTTCAGCTTCGATTTTTGAACCACTGCTATTCATGCACGATGGCAGAGGATCATTCTCGCTCGCACATTTTGGAGTACCAATACATGCACACGAACCCTCACCGCATACTTTCTTTACTTCCTGGTATTGATCGCTATCTTCAGATGCAAAGAATTTTGTTCCCTGAGATGTGACATGGCAGAACTTCTGATCTGGCTTGACATCACATTTCGAACATTCTTCATCGACCATGCCGTTGCAGTTATTGTCAAAGCCATCGCAGTCATCGTCTTTTGCCTTATAGCCTGGCGTTTTTTCAAGGGATGACGGGCAGCTACCCTCTTGGGGTTCGAAGCTCTTACCACCTTTGTATAGGGCAAATACAAGCTCACCGCCGCTACACCAATTCACACCCAGTTTGTCAGCTGCGCAAACACTCTTGGCATAGGTCTCAATGAAAGAAAAATTACCGGGAATATTGCAGAACTGAATGAGCGGTTCGCACTCAGAATCATCGGCTCTGCAGTCTTTGCCTTCAGGACAGTTGCCATCTATGCAGCCATCATTGCTGTTGTCTTTGCCGTCGCAGATTTCATTGGCACCAGGATAAACAAGTTTGTCGTTATCGTCGGGATCGCGCTGATCACCCAGACCACATTCATTCAGGTATTTGTCTTCACTTTCCTTCAGGAATCCGTCGCCATCCAGATCCAGGCAGTGACTGATCTGATCTTCGCGGATACAGCGACCGCCTTCCTCTGTTGTTATGACGCATTTGCTGCCTTCCAGACAGTCACTGTCCTTCAAACAAACAAAAACTTCTTTCTCTTCCAAGTTACGATCTTCAACCGTACAGCCAATTCCAATTGCTAAAAAAGCAGCGGCAACACAGGAAGCCAGTATTATTTTTCTCGACAAATCCATTTCTAACCTCTTTGGCCAGTTCGGCTAAATGTCTAATTATGGAAAGCGCAATTTTTTACGCTTATAAAACAAGCATTACTTTACCATGATTACGTATAAATGGCAAGTATTGCATTTACACCCTTCAACTTATTGAAATGCTTTTCTCTTTCAGTACATGGCGAAGTTCCATTATATCGTCAACAATACAGGATGCACCGCAGTTTTCAAGAATTTCCCGACTGCGAAATCCCCAGCTGACACAGATGCCGAAGCACTCTGCATTCACGGATGTTTCCCAGTCAACCGGAGAATCTCCTATCATGGCAACTTCAGACGGTTTCAGTCCCCACTTTCGGCACATCCCGAAAATGCCTTCCGCAGAAGGCTTGAGCACACTGCCTTCTTCGACGCCCACGATTTCGTCAAACAAATCATTGCCAAAAAATTTTTCTGTCAGTTTGGCACACCAGTTCTGCGGCTTGTTCGTATAGATACCGTGCTTGATACCTGCATCGTGCGTGTCGTGCAGAATTTCTGCAATCCCCGGATAAATGCGCGTCCTGGGATCATTCCGGCTCATCGCCCGCCCACGGTAATCTTTCAGGAATTTCGTCAAATCTTCCCCCTCCAGACCACTCGCTTTATGGCAAAGATGTCTGGCACCATAACCGATGAATGTAATCATCTCGGGTTTGGGACGTTCCGGAAGATTCCACGCACGCAGCGTCTCATTGCATGAATCAATGATGTCGTCGAGCGTGTTCAGGAGCGTGCCATCCATATCCCAAATCAGCGCTTTCAAAACTTGTGTCATGTCTGTTCGTCCAAAAAAATGCGCAGGCGTATGGGCTCGGCCCATAGCCGGAGCGCGGCCGGCGTATTGGCCCAAAAGGCCAATAGCGGCCGTCAGAAAATACCAAAAATCTGACTGACCTGCGCATCGGTTTCATCCATCGAAAGACCGCCGGAACGCAGATAAATGCAGGATTTCATAAAGATTTCAAGTGCTTTGACGCGCTTCTCAATTTCGGGATCTCCCCAGTCGACATCCAGGCCTTCGTGATAGCGTCGGATTTCGCGCATGATCTCGGCATTGTCCCAGTCCAGATTCATTCGCATCATCGACATAATGGCGGCACTGATGTCGCGGGAAGCCAGAAGACCTGCGCGATCCTCGGTGATTTCGGCACTTCGGCGCCAGTGAATCAGTGCATCCGGAATCTGCGCGGCAAAATTCCACAGTCCGCGCGTCATGTCGTCAAAAAAACGGCTCAGCGTCAGATAGGGCACATGGCCGTTGTCGAGCGCGCCAATTCCACGGCCAAAAAGAAATTTGAGCGCAGGCGAGGGCAGGTTGACGGCATCATTTGAAAGACCAAAAAATACGCCGTCCTGACCACCGTAGGATTCAAAAAGCCTGCGCTGCGTCGGTATAAATTTCAGCAAAAGCGACTGGTGATTGAATGTAAAGCAGGTTTCCAGCCAGGCTTTTGAAATGCGCTCAAATGATTCGTCGATCGGTTTCGACTTCGATTTGAGCTTCCTGCCCTCGGCAAACTGCCAGGCCCGAAGCCCGAGACTCACGGCCTGATGGATCAGATCATGTTCCGATATCTGACGCAGATGCTCGATATCCTCGATATAGGCATAGTTCTGAATGCGGACGGGAATCCTGCTCGGATTCGCCTGCCGGCGCTGTACGTACGACTGAAAATCAAACATATATAATGATAGGGGGGTGATCACATTCTGCACCGATTCAGGTGCCCGGACGCGATATTTTATCCAATCCGTTCGCTTTGTAAAGGAATGTCTCTAACGATAATTCTGTGCAGACGTGTCGCGACACGTCTCTCCAATCCCCAATAACTAACTAATTAGTTGACCTTTGCGCAATCTGGATGTAAATAGCGCGCGCTTTCGGCATTAGGGAGTCTGGTCCTAAGCCCGGATTTGCCTGAATTTCCGAAAGTTCTGCGGCAGAGGGTGTTTCCGTGCCGCGCGGCAATGTTGCCAATATGCTTATGGAGAAAAGAATGCTTCATCGTACAGTTAAAGCCGAAATCGTCAGCAAATTTGGTCGTCACGAAGGTGATACCGGTTCACCCGAGGTTCAGATTTCTCTTCTGACCGAACGCATCAACGTCCTGACCGAACACTTCAAATCCAACAAAAATGACCATCACAGCCGTCGTGGTCTGCTGATGCTCGTTGGTCGTCGTCGTCGTCTCCTCGATTACCTCAAGGAAACTGATGTTCAGCGCTATCGCGAACTGATCGTTCGCCTCGGTCTTCGTAAGTAAGACTTGTTTTTTGGGGAGGGGGAAGCCTCCCCCTGCGCGGCTATTGGCTTTGCCAATACGCCGACTACCCCCTCGGCTGTCCCGCATTGGACGGCCTTTTTTGTATTATCCGGTTTTGCCCGGGGTTGTTCGGATTGTGCAATGACCTGAGCCCATTAATCTTAACGGGTTGAGTTGATTGTGCATTTGAGTAACCCCATTGAATCAACATGGCCATCATCATTCGGCCGCAATAAAGGAGTTATTCATGGCTCGTATCATTAAAGAATCCGCCCTCATCGGCAATCACGAAATTTCCATCGAAACCGGACGCGTCGCAAAACAGGCTGCCGGCTCCGTCATGATTCAGAGCGGCGATACAGTCGTCATCGTGACCTGCTGCACAAAACCCTGCGACAGCAATCAGGATTTCTTCCCCCTGACCTGTGAATATGTCGAAAAAATGTACGCCGCAGGCCGCATCCCCGGTTCCTATGGCCGCCGCGAAGGTCGTCAGGGCGAACACGAAACACTCGTCAGCCGCCTCATCGATCGTCCCTGCCGTCCGCTTTTCCCCGAAGGATTCAAAGACGAAGTCCAGGTCATTGCCACGGTCGTCAGCTACGATCCCGACAATGAACCCGATGTCGTCGCCATTACGGGTGCTTCGGCAGCCCTGATGCTCTCGAATCTGCCCTGGGATGGCCCGGTCGCAGGCGTCCGCATCGGCCGCATCAATGGTCAGTGGATTGCCAATCCCACCAACGATGAACGCGAAAAATCCGATACCGACATCGTCATGGTTGCCAGCGAAAAAGCCATCGTCATGGTAGAAGGCGAAACCGAAGGACTCACCGAATCCGAATTCCTCGATGCCATGGATTTCGGTTCCAATGCCGTTCAGGACATCCTCGCCGTTCAGCGTCGCATGGCTGCTGCCGTCGGCAAACCCAAAATCGCTTTCCAGGCTCCCGAAGCCGATCCTGCCATCGTCGATCTCGTCGCCCGTTACAATGACGATATCATGAAGGCCATGACGATTCCTGCAAAACTCGAACGCTATGCTGCTCTCGATGAACTCGGCAAACGCATCGTCGACGAAAATGCCGAAGAATTCGGCGAACGCAAAGGCGAAATCATCGCTGCCTACGAAGATGCCAAATATCATCTGATGCGCAATCTGATTACCGACAAGCACGTCCGCATCGATGGCCGCCGCCTCGATCAGGTTCGCCCGATTACCTGCGAAGTCGGCATCCTTCCCCGCGTCCATGGTTCCGCTCTGTTTACGCGCGGCGAAACCCAGGGCCTCGTGACCGTTACGATCGGTACTGCAACCGATGATCAGCGCATCGAAGAACTCAAAGGCCAGTATTCCAAGCGCTTCATGCTGCACTACAATTTCCCGCCGTTCAGCGTCGGCGAAGTCAAGGGCCTGCGCAGCCCCGGTCGCCGCGAAATCGGTCACGGCATGCTCGCGGAACGCGCACTTCAGTCGGTCATGCCGACGGCAGATCCCGATTATCCCTACACGCTGCGCATCGTCTCCGAAATCCTCGAATCCAACGGCTCCAGTTCGATGGCTACAGTTTGCGGCGGTACGCTCGCCGCAATGGATGCAGGCCTGGAAATCAAGGCTCCGGTCGCCGGCGTCGCGATGGGACTCATCAAGGAAGGCGATAAAATCGCAGTGCTCACCGATATCCTCGGCGACGAAGATCACCTCGGCGACATGGACTTCAAAGTCTGCGGTACTGCAGACCTCATCACCGCCATCCAGATGGATATCAAAATTACAGGTATTTCCCGCGATATCATGGCTCAGGCCCTCAAACAGGCTCACGATGGCCGCAGACACATCCTCGGATGCATGCTTTCGGCAATCGCTGAAACCCGCGACAAGAAGAGCAAATATGCTCCGAGAATCGAAACCCTCAAGATCGATCCCAGCAAGATCCGCGAAATCATTGGTTCCGGCGGCAAGACGATCAAGAATATCTGCGCAGTTTCCGGTGCTCAGGTCAATGTCGAGGACGATGGTACCGTCACGGTCGCTTCCGATAAGGGTATGGCCATCGACAAGGCCCTCGAAATGATCAACAGCATCGTTCGCGAAGCCAAACCCGGCGAAATCTATCTGGGAACCGTTACCAAGATCATGGATTTCGGTGCATTCATCAAAATCTTCGAAGGCACCGAAGGTCTTTGCCACATCTCCGAGCTGACCGATGGTCACGTCGACAATGTCACCGACGTCCTCAAGGAAGGTGAGCAGGTCGTCGTCAAGGTACTCGCCGTTGACCCGCATTCCGGCAAGATCAAGCTTTCGCGCCGCGCTGCCATCGGCGAACAGCCCAATGCAAAATAAATTAATGCGCCCCAATATGATCGCCACAAGTGGAGACGTTTCGTGGAACGTCTCCAAAACCAGGCACCATACGTAATATCAGGCAACCAAACGTGCGTTCCAATGCAGTCGCACCAGATAAGAGACGTTCCCTGGAACGTCTCTTACGGGCATATGCCGCACGTAAAATAAAGCAAATCGCGATACTTTGAAGCAAATCGTCCCTCGAAGTCTATTTTTTTGTATGGCAAAAGTATCGTTTCTTGATTTACACTCCAAATTATCTAAAATGAACGAAAGAGTTAACAATAACTCTTTGAAAAATATACGATATTTAGGCTTTTGATGCCTGTATGTGTCAGGAGAATAAGATGAGAGAACGGTTTTCCATTTTTTCTTTGTGTGTGGCGGGGATTTTTGTTCTTTGCAGTGTGGGGTTTGTTGGATGTAGCCCGGATGAAGATGAAGGTGATGATAATGTCAACGGAGGCGGGTCTAACGGCGGGTCTAATAATAATGCCCAAGTATGCAGCATAACATGCGGCAATGCTAAATATTGCAATAGGAACACTGGTACTTGCGAGAATAAGAAAGGTTCACAGGAAGCATGCAGTGAGCATAGCGAATGTATCAGTAATATGTGTGATTCTGCCCAAAAGAAATGTATCCGATTGGCTTTTGGGGGCGAAGAATGCAGCACAGGTACTGAATGTCAGGCAAATATTTGTAATGAAGGAAAATGCGGTTGTAAAGTAGCTGCGGATTGTTCGGCTGGCAACGTTTGTGATTCCGGTACCTGCCGTCCTGTCATCGATTGTCCGGGCAACAATAGCGGCAAATGCTTTAAAGCTCTTCAGCTGACGCCGCCGGAAGAGGTTGGAAAGGCATGGAATGTCGGCCCCATCAGTGATATCAGAAAAGATGTAGGCGATTTTCTGGGAAGTGCATTCACAGTTTCGCTTCCAATTGAACATGTCATTACCTGTCCATATCTGATTCAAATGCATGATGCTCTTGCTGGCACTGAGGAAGGCAGTGCTGCAGAGATAACTGGAAAATATGAAGATGTTCATAAGAATGATTATGATCTTCGTGTTAAATCAGGTTGTTATCAGCTCGATATGGAAAATCAGATTCCGTTCACTTTGCTCGTCAATGCGGGGAGTCAGTGGACAAAACATAATTTCATATTCGAATTTATCGTCAATGATTCCAAATTGATGAAAGATGGTGAGAAATTTACGCTTTGGACTGCGCCTTCCTATGCGCTGGGCGCTAAAGATCATATTAATTCAACGACCCTTTCTGCTTCTTCACTGGATTTTCCGCTCGGCAAAGATAATGTCAGTATTTATACCAGATATGATGTTCAAAAATGTATAGAAGGCAATAGCGCAGATAGTTACGAAGCACACATGGCTAAGGGAAGAACAAATTGTTCAGATGCCTATCAGGTTAAAGTCGAATTGCTGCATCGGAACCAGAATCCCAACTGGACATGTGATGAACTATATAGAAAAGTTATTGGATGTGAAGATGTTCTCTGTAATTATTCCAAAACTGCTGCTGATGTTTTGAAAACGAAGTTCATAAACAATGAAAACCTTTGTATAAGTGTTGATACAACTACATCCATGCCTAAAGAAAATCCTAACAGTAAGAGTGACGATGATAAGATACAATTTAGCTCAGATTGTAGTGATTACTATAGTTATTTAGCTCAGAATCCTGCAGATCCTTCAAATACGAAAAAGCAGCCACGAACTTGCCGAACCGCCAAAATCCTGCTCGGAGGTATCGGCGCATACATCGAAGTTAAAGATGAAGAAATTTCGACTTCCAAATAATCCGAGTCTCGTTTGCTGATTCAAGCAAAACCCGGTTGCCGTTCGACGGCAATCGGGTTTTCTTCATTTTCCTGATTCCTCACTTCCCTCGGGGGGGCTCTGGGCTATATATACGTCCCTACAGAACGCTGGTGGTTATGCCCCTTCGTGGCATGTCTGATTTTATTGGTTACAGACGTTCTGCGGAACGTCTCTGTCACTCTCTATTACCAACTAACGACTAACAACTCATATTGGTCATTATCTTCCAACGTGGTAAATGACCTCCGGACGTTCGGTGACACTGCCGGCGTCGGTGAATGAATTGCTTTCCCACAATAGGATGGCTGCGGCATGAATTGGCTTGCAGCCGACGATACCTGATCTCTGATGCGCGAAAAAGAACGACTCTGTAATCTGCATGAATTTGGCCTCAACGATATCCTCGCATCCCTGGAACGCCCGAGTCCTGTAAATGTGCGCGGCCTCAATCCCGCTTCGACGGCAATTTTGATTGCCGAATTGTATCGGACTCAAAAACGACCGCTCGTCATTTTGGCTTCCGACGATGCAATTCTCACGCAGCTCAGGGATAACCTCGGGTTCTTTTCAAAACGGGCGGCCTCCGAAGCCGTTCTCGTTCCCGAAATCCAGGCCGGTATTTACAGCGGCATTGCCCAGAACCGCCGGCAGGTTGCCGCCCGCATGCATGCACTGCATCGGATGCACAACGATCACCCGCGCATCGTCATGGCGAGTTTCAATACGGCTGCGCGCAAATGCATCCCGAAGCCGGAACTCGAAAAGAATACGTTTTTGCTTCGCACGCACGAGACCTGCGAACCGTCCGATCTCAAAAAACGATTGCTTGAACTCGGTTACACGCAGGCTCAGGAAGTCGATACTCCGGGCACTTTCGCAATGCGCGGCGGTATCATGGATGTCTTTTCGCCTGCGCATCCCAATGCCATCCGCATCGAATTCTTCGGCGACGAAATCGAAGAAATCCGGTCTTTCGATGCCGATTCCCAGAAAACCATCGAAAAACGCGCCGATGCGATTATTTTACCGGCCTCCGAAATCATTCTGAGCACGACGAATATCGAGCGCGCGGTCGCAAATATGTCCTCGTGGGCCGATGAACTCGAGTGGCCGTCGCAGCTGCTTCGGCAGAACCGCGAAAAAGTCGACGACCGTGTGCTCTTTTGGGGCATTCAGGCACTGATGCCGTCGTATTACGATCAAACGGCAAGTCTGCTCGAGTATTTTGAACCAAACGCCGTTTATTTGTGGCTCGAACCGGACCTGTGCATCGATACACTGCACAAATCCGCATCATTGCTCGAAAAACAATATCAGCATGCACTGGATGACAAGCGTCTGGTTGCGCCTCCGCATGAACACGTGATCTCGTCCGAAACCATCTGCGATTTCCTGCATCAGCAAAAGATCCTCTACTCGGGTTTGGCGCTCGAATTCGGTGCAAATTCCGAAGATTTCGCATGGTTTGATTCGCTCGAAAATACGGATCTCATCGCGCAGCGCCGACAAATGTCCGCGCAGCGCAGCGAGGATTTTCTAAAGGTTTTTGCGGAATATCTGGCAGAATGGGAAACCGTCTACGGCGAAATCGCAATCGTTGCGCACTCCAGCGGAATGATCGAACGCATCAAAACCATGTTCCGGCCTCTCTCGATTCCGGTCACGGTCATGGACAGACCCTTTAACCTTATCGAAGACCGCCAGCCACCGGCTCACGGCGTCCATCTGTATCAGGGCAATTTGTCATCAGGATGCCGGCATGCCCTCAAATCCCTTGCAATCATCACGGAATCCGATCTTTTCGGCGCTAAAACACACCGTTCCGCCGCCAAAAAACTGGATGATTCCCATGTCCTGACTTCCTTCAGGGATCTCAAGGCCGGAGACTACGTCGTCCATGCCGATCACGGTATCGGTCAGTATCAGGGACTCGTGACGCTCACGGTCGGCGGCATTACCGGAGATTTTCTGCATATCGTCTATGCCGAAGCCGGAAAACTCTACATCCCGGTCCAGAGGTTAAAGAGCGTTCAGAAATACGCCGGCGCCGAAAAACCGACTCGCCTCGATAAACTCGGCGGCGGCGCATGGGAAAGAACCAAAGAAAAGGTTCGACAGAACGTCAAAAAACTTGCCATCGACCTCATCGATTTGTATGCGCGCAGGCAGAGCCGGAGCGGTTTTGCGTTCTCCGAACGCGACCCCTTCTTCCAGGCTTTCGAAGATGATTTCCCCTACGAAGAAACACCCGATCAGGCCAAAGCCATCGAATCGGTGCTCGAGGACATGCACAAGCCAAGGCCCATGGAACGCCTGATCTGCGGCGATGTCGGCTTTGGCAAGACCGAAGTGGCCATGCGCGCAGCCATGCGCGCCGTTCTGGACGGAAAACAGGTCGCCGTCCTCGTCCCCACGACGATCCTTGCCGAACAGCATTACGAGAACTTCATCAAGCGATTCGAAGGTCACCCCGTCACCATCGAATCCCTCAACCGCTTCCGCAAACCCAAACAAATCAAACAGATACTTGCAGATCTCGCCATTGGCAAAGTCGATATCGTCATCGGAACGCATCGGCTGCTCTCCAAGGATGTTGTCTTCAAATCGCTCGGTCTGCTCATCGTCGACGAGGAACACCGCTTCGGGGTTGCCCACAAGGAACGCATCAAGACCATCGCCGAAGGCGTCGATTGCCTGACGATGACCGCCACCCCCATTCCCAGGACATTTCAGATGTGCCTCGGTGGCCTCAAAGATCTCTCGGTCATCGAAACGCCGCCGAGCGACAGACTCGCCATTCATACGCTGGTGGCCAAAATGTCGGATTCCCTCATCGCCGAAGCTATCGAGAACGAGCTCGGACGCGGCGGTCAGGTCTATTTCCTGCACAACCGCGTCGAAGAACTCCCCGAATATTTCGACCGCATCCAGCGGCTCGTTCCCAAAGCCAAAATCGTCGTCGCCCACGGTCAGATGGATGAAAAAGATCTCGAATCGGCCATGTTCAGGTTCATTCATCACGAAGTCGATGTCCTTCTGTGCACGACGATCATCGAATCCGGCATCGACATCCCCTCCGCAAACTGCCTCATCGTGTCGCATGCCGAGCGATTCGGACTCGCCCAACTCTACCAGATCCGCGGCCGCGTCGGTCGTTCCTCCGAACGCGCCTATTGCTACCTCCTAACGGGCAAGGGTGAGCTGTCGGATATCGCCCGCGAACGGCTTTCGGCTATCGAACGGCTCACCGAGCTCGGTTCGGGCCTCGAAATCGCCTATCTCGACCTCGAAATGCGCGGATGCGGCAATCTGCTCGGTGCCGAGCAAAGCGGCAATATCACTGCGGTCGGTCTCGATATGTACGCCGAACTCATGCAGGAAGCCGTCGAACAGCTCCAGGGACAGGCGACGGAAATGGCCATCGAATCCGAAGTCAATCTGCCGCTCTCGGCCTACCTTTCGGAAGATTACATCAGCGATGTCCAGATGCGCCTCCTGTTCTACAAACGCATGGCCAACGCTGAAACCATCGACCAGCTCTACGAAATCTTTGGGGAAATCATCGACAGGTTCGGGCCCGCGCCCAAAGAAGCCCACGCTCTCAAGGATACGTTCGAACTCAAAATCATGCTGGGCGCCCTCGGCATAAAGAGCATGGATGCAAACTATACGTCGATCATCCTCGATCTGGGAGAGAATTCGCGCCTCGACCCCGCCAAACTCGTCAGCCTCATCACGATGCATCCCAAACAATATACGATTCGCCAGGATCAAAAACTCATTCGCTATCTGACCAAATCCGAGTCCGAAGCCTTGACCGAAACGGCAGCCATATATCTGGATGAATTAAAATCCAGGTGCTATTAATATATATTATTTTTGGGGCGTGCCTATGCGCAGTAGAGACGTGTCGTAACACGTCTCATGTGCATACGGCAACGTCAGAGACGTGTTGCGACACGTCTCTACTCGCTTGGGGCGGCCTGGCCGCCCCTACACTCGCCAAACGCCGCTATGCCTATGGCATACGCGTCGTTATTATATTTGATATCATTGAGCTTTCGGCGGCCGGCAAGAGGACATGAGTACTGCTTATTCCCGGGTCAGATAAATGATATCCGATGAAACGGTTTCGGGAAAGTTCACCGAAAGCCCACTTTCCATCAGCTCTTTGCCCGTTTTGGTACCGTTCAACCCGGTATGATCGGTAAAATTGAGTTTATATTTGGCATTCGCATCAAGTCCCCGCAGTTTGACCGTCTTGGAAGCACTGGCACCCGCCGGTTTCCACAGCATCACTGCGGCAACATAAGTCGGCGCAGTTAAATCGACGTATTCCAGACCATCCCAGTTTTTTCCGTCCGGACGCCCCAGAATGTGATAGAGATCGCCATTGCGAATCAACGGTTTGAGCTTTGTATTGTAATCGACGGCGATGGTCGTTTTCCATTGTTTTTTTTCGCCATCTTTCGGGCCATCCGGGTTCGTAAGCATCACGCCGCCCGTCATCTGCGTCCGCAGTCCGTACATATAATCTGCCGACCCCGTATAATATTTAGAGTCCTGCTTATAGGTCTGCGAATTGATCGGCAGCTGCAGCTGCGCCGGATGGATACAGTACGAACTGTCGTAAAATGTCATGTGCAGTGACATATAATCCGCCGAATCATCACAATTCAGAACCGACGCTTTGGTCATCGTAAACAGGTCTTTCATCGAACCGCCCGAAGAACACGATTCATATCGGAATCCCGGGATATTCTGAATCAGGTGATCGACCAGTTCACCAAATCCCACCGTACACCAGTACTGGACATCCGTTCCATTGGCGTCGTGGCGGTTGGCCTTGTTCGAAGAGCGCGCAATGGGCTCAAAATCCGAACGCCAGGTCGTCACACCCGTCGACTTGAAAAATTCCGACAGATATTTTTTATAGAATGCGACACAATCGGTATTGCCCAGGTCTGCCGAAGCCCCCACTGTCACAATCCGATCCGAAAACCATTCCGGATGGCCGTTTGCTCCAACAGATGTCGGCACATCGGCACGATCCATCTCCGTATCCTTGAGCAAAATATAAATAGCCAGCGTCACCCCTTTGCTCTTTACCTTGTTTACAAACTCTCCAAGATTTGCCGCTCCCGCATCGCTCAAAACGGATTTGTACTTAGAATCGTTGACCTCCAAAAGCCCCTCGTGCGTTCTCCACTTTCCGTCTTTACCGGCGACTTCATCCGACCACCAGCCGTAATCCCATTTAATCGACTGAATGCCATACTGCGAAACATCGTAGCCGATCTGCATATCCTGTTGTGTCAGCGGTTCATTGGCATCTTTCATCATATTTTCGGGGGCTTTGCAGTTCAAAAACCACCGTTTGAAATGATTTGAACCGATATCGATATCGCCGTCATAAACGCCTATGTAGATGGACGGCAGATACAAAACCTGTCCCTTGGTCAGAGACGTTGAAAAATCGCCGTTTCCAATCAATGCATTCAAATGGGCCTGATTCCCGTCGGCCCCGGAGGCGGTCAGGCGCCCGTTGGACCACTCCTGCGCAAAATATAATCCGCTCTCATTGGTATCCAGATACATCATCGAGATATCGCCGCCGGCATTCCAGTCCTGATTTGTCGTATAGGCCGCAATCGCGCTTGCATAGCCACTCGTCGCATCGCCGTATCCCATGCTCTTGTCGATACTGATATTATTCGACGGCGTCCACGATCCCCACTCCCAGCCTTCATCCGGAGTATTGCCGTTAAACGACTGCGTCCGGCCGTTGATCGTGACTTCATCGATCCAAAATGGATTTCCAGTGGCCTGCGTCGTATAGATTCGAAACGGAAATCCACGATTGGCGTGTTCTTCGTTCAACACCTCTTCGCCGTTCGATCCCGCAGGATAGTTCGAAGTCAGATGGAGCGTCACCGGTTCCCACACATCGCTATTTTTGAATGTATAACTGCCACTCACACCATATTCTACGGCCGGCGTCGATGCCCCATTCTCATACGCCGCTTCATAATCGTAATTAAAGGATTCACCTTGTTTTCCGCGCGCATAGAATGTAATGACGTGTTCCGAGGTATCTTTCAGTCCCGTCCAAAAATAGATCGCCGAATAGTCTGAACGCGGTATCTTGGCGCTGCTCCCTGTATTCGATGAACCGACTTTTCCCAGCGAGGTTCGGTAGATTCCCGAACCTTCAAAAGGCGTTTTATCGTATATTTTCCAGCCTTCGGCAGAACCACTTTCTTTATGAAATACCGTCGCCGTCGGGACCGCCGGGAATTTCACCGCCAAATTAAAATAATTGCCCGGTGTCACGCGCCGCTTCTCACCCTTGTTCGTCAGATAGCCATAAAATTCAAACGGCCCGCTGAACGATTCACTCGAAACGATATATAAATCATAATCGAATCCGCTGCCCGTGTAATGGAATTTCAGTCCGTCCATCGTGCGTCCGCGAGAATACTTTTCGACCGACTGAAATTTGAGCGTGTCGCCACAGTCCGGCAGCGTCAGTGCCTGACTTGCGGGCAAATATTCTTTGCCTCCGACCGATTTGAGCGAATTCACCAGAATATCGTTGCCCGACAACGAGAGCTCCAGTGTCGCATTTTTTGTCCTGAGCGTAAACGATGCCGGCTTACACACCCCAGAAACGCAGGTTTCATCCGCACCACAGGCAATATCGCAACGGCCGCAGTGCATCCCATCCGTCAAAAGGTCAAAACACTGTTCGCCATCCCCCACCGGACAGGCCGACAACCCATCGCCGCATGATGTATTTTCGGCACCTTTGCACGTTCCGTTTATGCAGTTTTCACCGTCGTTGCAGAATGTTTCACACCGGCCGCAGTGATCGCGATCCACGTTCAAATCGAAACATGCATACGAACCGTCTTCAAGCACACAGGGTGACAGTTCGCCGCATTCCGGCAAATCCTCGTTCTTGATACAAGTCCCCGAAAGACAGGTTTCGTTGGACTTACACGGCAAATGACAGTCCCCGCAGTGGGTATGGTCGTTGCGTACATCGACACAGACCGCAGCATCTGCACCGTCTTCACGGCAGTCTTTCTGCGTTTTTTCACATTCAGGCGCCGGATTGTCATTGCAGCCGCCCGGGCAGTTAATACTCTTTTCACTACCATTTTCACTGCATCCCAGCACCATGCCGGCACAGCAAAAACTCAACAGCCACTGACGTTTTGTCATTTTTATGTCTCCTCAACGCAGATCAGAGAAAGCAATCCACAGAACAGATGCGCGGCGTAACGCAGTTAGCCGCGCGGCGCAGGCGTATTGGCCTTCAGGCCAATAGCCGCGCAAAACATATATTTCTTACTTACAATTCATCTTCAGTTGGAATGGACAGAATCGGTAAATACAAATATAGTTTTATCGGTTCTGTACATTTTCCAACGTGGATACAATGAGCACCTTCGGCACACAGCGCATCTCCGCAGTTGCAACCGTTGTTGCTTTTGCATCGCCAGTCCATACCTGTGCATATCCTACCTTACAATGACTCACGCTTTTATAGGAATAAATAACCGTGGTTTGAACCACATTCGAACCGCATTAATTATAATTCAATTAAGTTCCATTTGACAATGGTGAAGAATGTGCCTCGGCGGCCTCAAAGACCTCTCGATCATCGCCCCCCAAAGTGACCGACTCGCCATTCACACGCTCGTCGCCAAAATGCCCAACAATCTTATCGCCGAAGCCATCGAAAACGAACTCGCCCGCAGCGGCTATGATTGGGGCGTGCCTATGCGCAGTGGAGACGTGTCACGACACGTCTCATGCGCATACGGCATCGCCAGAGACGTGTCACGACACGTCTCTACTCGCTTGGGGCGGCTTGGCCGCCCCTACACTCGCCAAACGCCGCTATGCCTATGGCATACGCGTCGTTATATATATTTTTGATGTCATCGTGCTTGCTCGCTTGCGGGCGACCACATGGGGTCGCCCCTACGCTCGCTACGCCCTTTTGCGCGCGGCTATTGGCTGCGCCAATACGCCGCGCGATACAACATGTAGCTGGATTGTGGGATAAGCTATACCACGCCATTATCGCACGCAAAATGGGACTAATCTCGTAGTGAACCAATGGGAATAACAAACACGCCGTCGGGTCGTTGATAGCCATATTGCGTTCCAGTGATGACAATCTTCAAATCTGGAGCACGCAATCTGGTCTGAGTTTCTTTCTCATTGTATACAGAGATCAGGCGTTCAATTTCCAATAGATGCCGCGCACCTTCATCAATATCTGTAGAGCCGAGCTTGAATTCAATGAGCGCATATCGGCCATCGCGCAAATGGAGAACCGCGTCTGCCTCGAGGCCATAGCGATCATGATAATAAGACAAGCGTCCCCCAAGGACATTGGAATATATTTTTAGATCGCGGATACAAAGTGTTTCAAAGATAAAGCCGAAAGTTTTAAGATCGAGATTGAAATAATCCGGATTTATGCCAAGAGCGGCAACGACTAGCGAGGGGTCAACAAATTCTTTTTTCTCAGTGGCCTGAATGGCGCTTTTGGAGCGGATTGCCGGGCACCAGGCTTCTACATCCTGAATGACATATAGCTTTTTCAACGCCTTGATATATTCATAATAAGTCGTTTCGCTCATATCATAATTTGTATTAATATCCCGTATAATTGTACGATTTGAAGCCAATGTCGAGATATTCCGGGCATAGGAACGCAAAAGCAGACGCGTGGCTGTCTCATCACGCCTGATACCGTCGAGATTGGATATATCTTCACGGCAAAGCCCCTCGAAATAGCTTTGAGCAACCAAAAGCTGTGCTTTTCTACTTCGCTTTTGTAAGGAGGACGGCCAGCCACCACGGCAGGCAGCAAAGATCAAATCATCCACGGAAAGTGTTGATTCACAGCCATCCTCTGCCATGCTGCCAGTTTGAAATAGTTTTGACAGTGACACCTTCCCATTGGATTCACCTGTCTCAAACAGACTCATGGGGTACATGACCAATGTGTCGATCCGTCCAATCCCTGTATGCATCATGCTGGATTTGTCAATGGCATTGGAACCTGTGAGAATATACAGGCCGCTTTCACCTCTGCGATCGACCGAGACGCGCACAGCATCCCAGAGGTTCGGTGCAATTTGCCATTCATCAATCAAGCGCGGGTTCTCACCAATCAACAAACCTGACGGTCTGATTTTAGCAGTTTCCAGATACATGTCACGCTTATCTGGATCCTGCATTTCAATATAGCTCCTAGCAAACTGCTTCGCAGTCGTCGTCTTTCCACACCATTTCGGACCAACAATATGGACCGCGCCAAAAGCCTCTAGTTTTAATGATAGTTCTTCGTCACAAATGCGAGGAATATAGTTACTCACGGCATGCGCTCCTTCTGCTTAAAGCCTTAGCAATTATGCCAAATATATTCCGTCAAGTCAATTCTGGCGGTTACATTTGCGCTAAATCTGCGGTTACATTTGCGCTAAATAGGCGGTCATATTTGCGCTAAATCGACGGTTACATTTGTGCTAAATCGACGGTTACATTTGGACATTGCTCCCTTCGATATCGACCAGAAAATCGATATCGCTCGTTTCGTTAGCCGTGCCACGTGCATAGGAGCCAAAAATATAAGCATTTGTAATTCTGTCAAAGACAGGCCGAGGCATCGCCGCCGCCAAAGCTCGTGGCAAAACCTGGGGTAAGCCAAAACTCCAGCTCGACAAAATATTTTTTGATACACTCGCCGCATGGAAAGCCGGTGAAATCACCTGTACACAAGCGGCAGAATCGTGCGGCATGAGCCTATCGAATTTTAGGTATCATGCGGGGAAACAGGCATGAAGTCTTGGGTTTATCATGTGCAGGAAAAGTATACTTATCCTATTGGTAGGTTTGATGAGAGTGTGATAAAATGAATCCTAAAGTTTGGTGCGGTTTTCCGCATCACGGGGCTTTCAAAATTGGGGGCAGGATAAATACAAAATTTCTGCACCAAGCAGCTTGATCCGGGTATTCCGTTACAACGAGTATATTAAACAGTAATGCAACACATTAACATCAAGGGAGAAATTGCATTATGAAAAAGTATATCACCGCAGTCATATCCATTGCCATCATTGCATGCATGAACACAGGCTGTCATGAAGACAAAAACAATACATCCCCAATAACCACTATGCAAACCACGCAGTTTGACGGTGTACAGGGCAACTGTAGCAATGGCGGTGTTAAAATCGAGGTTTTAGTGGATGGTACGGTCGATGACGCGCAGACCCAATACCTCTGCAATGGTGATAACGGCGTAAACGGCCAAAATGGAATAGATGGTTCGAATGGTCAGGATGGCAAAGACGGCCGGGACGGTCGGGATGGTCAGGTCGGCAAAGATGGTCGGGACGGTCAGAACGGTCAGGATGGGCAAGACGGCAACAATGCGCTCGTAGTCACATCCGATGAAGTTGGTGACAACTGTGCCCTTGGCGGAATGCGTATTGATGTCGGTTTGGATGAGAACAACAATAGCACTAATGCTTGAGCGTCGTGACCGGGACCACGTACACGCCATCTGCACGTTTGTAAGCATAAGGCGCGGTGGCTGTCAGGATCATCATGAAAGACGGGGATTTCATCTTCGACGTATCGATTTTGTTGGCTATGGTTTTCAGCATGCGTGCGCCTTCCTCAATAAGCTTGTCACCGCCGAGCTTGACCTCGATCAGCCCGTAGCTTCCGTCGCGCAGATGAATCACGGCATCGCACTCCAGGTCATCTTTTGTACGGAAATGGTAAACATTGCCCCCCAATGCCTCCGCATAGACGCGCAAATCGCGGATACAGAGCGTTTCGAAGAAGAGCCCGAAGGTTTCCAGATCGTTCATAAGGTCACCGGGACCGATACCCAGCGCGGCAGTGGCGATCGACGGATCGACAAAAAAGCGCGTATCCGACGTGCGAATCGCCGTTTTGCTGCGTAGATTCGGACTCCACGCCGGACAATCCTCAATGACAAATATCTTTTTGAGCGCATTTGTATAGGAGGCCACCGTATCCCGGCTCAATTCCTTATCCTCATTGATATGAATATCCTCTCCGATCGTGGCATTGGAAGCCTGCGTTCCCTGGTGACGGGCCAGAGAGCGCATCAGGAGACGGGCTCGCGTCTCATTTCTCGATACGCCATCGACGCGACAAATATCTGACTTTACAACAGCATCCAGATAATCGAAGGACTGTACCAGGGCATCTTCACCCTGCAAAAATGTCGCCTGCGGCCATCCGCCACGACAGATCAGAAATGCGATATCCTGCAGCGTTGCATGGTTCTCTGCAAAGACTGGCGTATCATCAGGTTGAAACAGTGTGCCGAGACTGACCTCACCAGTGGATTCTTCGGATTCATACAGACTCATGGGGCGCATCCTGAGCCAGGCAAACCGTCCAGTCCCCGTGTGATGCACGTCCCACATTTCCGCAGGCACAGAGGAACCTGTTAGCAGGAAATGACCGAAACCCTCCCGGTGATCCGTCTCGAAACGCACGGCATCCCATAATTTGGGTGCTATCTGCCATTCATCTATCAAGCGCGGCGTTTCCCCAAGAAGTAGTGAACGTGGGCTGATTTCTGCCAGTTGGAGATGATGTTTTATCCTGTCGGGATCACTCATGTACAGAATGCTGGCCGCATGTTGTTCGCAAGTGGTGGTTTTACCGCACCACTTTGCACCTTCAACAAGGATTGCCCCTTTGTTCTTCAATCGGTTCGTAATGGTCGCATCAATTACTCTTGGCCTGTACATGCTCACTCCACCCAATGTCATCGTCCCCCTTGAATGGTGCATTATACGGTATAATTCCTCTGTTTTAAACAAAAACCGCAGTTTGGCATGATATTAATCCGCAGTTTGGCATAATTTTAATCCGCAGTTTGGCATAATTTTAGATATTCGTTTTTTCGCCGTGACGCCAACCGAAGAACGTGTAAAACTCATCATCAATGTCGAGGCACAAAACCGCTTCAATCCTGGTTATCCGCTCATCAAACGTGGTTTTATTACGGCTGCAGGCAGATTTCGGCACAATACGGCGTCGAATTTGAAAGGATCGGTGCTCAAAACCGTATTCGGCGCAGATACGCCCGAGCGACTCCGCATTACTCAGTCATCTTTAAGGTGCCTATTCACCATGAGACGATAACCTCGTCCTGATGGACTAATAACATCGTGCGGATAACCCCAAAGGCATAAATGTTACGAAGGTGCAAATTTATCGTAAATTTGTCGCTAATATAATAACAAGTCTTGTAAAATCGGGATTTTAACAATAAATCTATGATGGCGAAAAATAGATTTATGCCTGTTTTAGAAGGAGAATGGGTATGAAACGTCTGAGCTTATGTTTGTTGATTTCGTGTTTTTGCTTTGCTGCGATGAAATGAGTCTGGAAAGTGTGTTAAGGTACTGGATGATTTGATTGTTGTAGAAAAGTTATGTGATGCATCGTTGAGTAGTTGTAATGAGGATAACATTTGTATTGTTATAATGAAAAATGTGATAAATGCTTTCATAAATCTTGTTGGAGTCAAGGGATTGAATATATACTGAATTGTAATGCGTATGAATGTGTTATAATGAGAAACTTAAAGAAATATATATGCCTGAATTGGAATCTGTCGGTGAGGCGTTTGAAATATACAATAACGAACAACTCAAGGAAATTCACATGCCGATGCTCGAATCCGTCGGTTCATTAAAAAAAGAAAAGAATCCTCTTCTCGAAACCATCGAATGGAAACTGAATAAATAACACAGGAATTCCGCCTCTCTCTATGGCGCGCGGATGGGCTAAAAGCCATTTAACGATGTAATTCCGCAAAATAAGAGCATCGCATTTTGTCCCCCCGGTCGTGCCAAAGGCACTGCCGGGGGGTATGGCGGATTCTGAGATTCATCGTGGGTGATTTCCTCATGCAGCTGGACATTCTTTTGGCATTGCTGTAGTTTTATGCAGTTGTACACTGCGTTTGTTGTTACTGAAATTCTGCTGCAGGAGACTGATAATGGAAAAATCATTTTATGAATTAACGCGTTCTATTCTGTATAAAAATCGTCTTGCGCTGATATGTCTTGGCCTTGCATTGTCGATGGGCGGCTGCGATAATGACAGTTCATCCTCATCATGTGATAAGAGTGAAGAAATCTGCACTGCCGAGAGCAAATCGTTCGATGCGGACAACTGCGAATGTGTCGAAGCTGAGTGCGACATAAGTGAAGAAACCTGTGCTGCCAGTAATAAGGATTTCGACTCAGCCAATTGTTCGTGCGTCGCAAAGAAATGCGATAAAACTGAGAAATCCTGCGCCGATGAAAACAAAGACTTCGATCCAGACAAATGCGCCTGCGTCGGGAAGAAGTGCGATAAAACTGAGAAATCCTGCGCCGATGAAAACAAGGACTTCGATCCAGACAATTGCGCGTGCGTCGAGAAAACATGCGACAAGAGCGAAGAGAGCTGTGCTGCCGAAGACAAGTCGTTCGATGCGGACAATTGCGCGTGCGTCGAAAAGGCATGCGACAAGAGCGAAGAGAGCTGTGCCGCCGAATACAAGTCGTTCGATGCAGACAACTGCGCGTGCGTCGAGAAAACATGCGACAAGAGCGAAGAGATTTGCGCTGTCGAAGACCGGGCCTTTGATGAGTCGCTCTGTGCATGCATCGTGAAGGATTGCGACAAAACTGAGGAAACCTGCGCTGCCGAAAACAAATCGTTTGATATTGTTGACTGCGCATGTGTTGAAAAAACATGCGACAAGAGCGAAGAGATTTGCGCTGCCGAAGACCGTGCCTTCGATGAGTCGCTTTGTGCATGCATCGTGAAGGATTGCGACAAAACGGAAGAAACCTGTGCTGAGGATAATAAAACGTTCAATATTGTTGACTGCGAGTGTGTCGAAAGAGCATGCGACAAGAGCGAAGCAATTTGTGCCGCCGAAAACAAATTGTTCGATGCTGACAAATGTGCGTGCGTCGAAAAAGCATGCGACAAGAGCGAAGCAATTTGTGCTGCCGATAATAAAGATTTCGATGCTGACAAATGTGCGTGTGTTGAGAAAAAATGCCCCAAAACCGAGGAAAGCTGCGCCGCTGAAGGCAAGAAGCTCAATGCAGATAACTGCGTATGTGATTTGGTTTGTGATGGCGTCAAAAAAGGGCACAAACTGGATCCCAATGCGACCGTATTGAAATACAGTGAGTTTGGTGCTGTCGGTGATGGCAAGACGGAAGATCTGAATGCCCTCATTAAGACCCATGAATGCGCCAATAAATATCATCTCAACGTCAAAGCGGATAAAGATGCGACATATTATGTTGCAGCGATGGAAGGCGGTGCAATTGTCAAGACGGATACGGACTGGACAGGGGCGAATTTTATTATTGATGATTCAAAAGTAGGCATCGATAAGAGGGGGAAGAACCTGTTCAATGTGCGATCTGACGAGAAGGAACAGTGTCTTGTCGGGACGGCCAAGGATTGTCCGAACAAACTCAAGACACTCAAACGGCACCAGAATAAAATAGATGGGTTAAATCTGCCGAAGAAGTCGATCGTGATGGTCGTCAATAACAAAGTAAAGCAATATATACGCGAAGGTCTGAACCAGAATGACGGAACAGATCAGCAGGATATTATCGTCGTCGACAAGGAAGGCAATGTCGATAAGAATGCACCGATTATGTGGGACTATAAAGAGATTACATCGGCGAAGTTCATCCCTATGGATGAGAAGCCGCTGACTCTGAAGGGCGGGACGTTCACGACGATAGCCAATCAGGCAGAATCCAAATACAATTATTATGCGCGCGGCATCAATATTCAGCGTTCTAATGTCACAGTCGATGGTCTCGTTCATTATGTGAAAGGTGAACTTGACCATGGGGCACCCTATTCCGGCATTTTAACGATGAGTAATTGCGCAAATATACTTGTAAAAAATAGTACATTTACAGCACATAAAACATACAAAACAATTGGTTCCGCCGGCAAAGAAGTCTCCATGGGTACATATGATATTGGCCCTGCGAGAGTGATTCATTTGACATTTGATAATTGCAAACAGACGACCGATATTCTGGATACCAATTACTGGGGGATCATGGGCTCGAATTTCTGCAAGGATATCGTCGTGAAGGATTGTACATTCAGTCGCTTTGATGCGCATCAGGGCGTCGCGAATGTGACCATAACGGGTTCAAAACTTGGACATCAGTGCCTGAATGCCATCGGTGAAGGCTTGCTGAAAGTCGAAAATTCGACGCTCTATGGCTCGTCCTTTATTAATCTTCGCAGCGATTACGGTTCCACCTGGCATGGTGATGTAGAAATCAAGAATTGTACATGGGTGCCGAAGCAGGGAAAGAAAATCAGCAGCGCCAATCTGATTGGCGGAAGTTTTACCGGACAGCATTATTTCGGATATGAGTGCTATATGCCGACGACCATCACCATAGATGGGCTCACGGTCGATGATTCAAAGCATGACAGCAGCTATGGCGGAATCTATCTGCTCGGCGATATTACAAAGGTCAAAACCGCAGCGGATGAAAAAGCAATGAAATATAAATATCATGTGACCGAGACAATCAATATTAAGAATTTCAGTTCGGCATCCAAAAAGAAATGGAGACTGAGCAGCAATACATATATGTATCGCAACGTCAAGGTGAATGAGAAATAATAGATTGAAAGAGATATCATTCTCCCTTCCAAAGTCCATCTTCCCCATTGGGGAAGAGGGGCTTTGAGGAATGGGGCAAAAAACAAGGACGAAATAAAAGATCGTGGGGGGAGAAGTCCAGAACTGGAGGATAGGAAAATGACCAAAAATCAGACTATCGGTATTGCACTGCTCATCGCATCGTTCGCAATGATGGGATGTGATGAGGGGGAACAAAAGTGTCATCGGATTTATTGCGAGGACAACTGGACGCTGCGTACATGTAATCTTGAGACGGGTGAAGCTTCACTCATGGATTGTCCCAATGGTTGCGTCGATGGAAAATGCATTGAGAGACAAGGCATCAGATGCCGTTCCAATCAATGTCTCGATATCAAGACTTTGTACAAATGCGATACCGAAACGGGACTGTATTCTGCTCAGAATTGTCCTTCCGGCTTTTGCAGGGATGGTCAGTGCCTCGGTGAGAAGTGTACTGCAAATGTATGTAAGGACTCGAAAACACTTTTAAAATGCGATTTGGAATCGGGTGGAACGATGGAGGAAGCGTGTTCCAATGGCTGCAATGCCGGAGCATGTTTGCCTTAGTTCATGACAATCGGGATAAGAATAATGATGAATAAAAAATATATTGTATGGATAGTTTTGGCTGTTGCATCACCGATGACGATGGGATGCAGCGATGATTCAGATGAACATAGGGCTGTCGGCTGCAGTTCGGATTATTGTTACGATACCAGGACACTGGTCAAATGTGATGCTGCCACAGGGAATAAAACGTTTGAGACGTGTGATGGCGGCTGCAGTTCCGGAAAATGTCAGGATGCGCCTGCAAAATGTACATCTAATATGTGTGTCGATGCCAAAACATTGCTGAAATGTGACACAGTTACGGGTAAGACAACCGTACAAAAGTGCTCGGAAGTTTGTACGAATGGGCAGTGCATTGAGGCTTCGGTAAAGTGTACGGGAGATGCCTGTCTGGATCCTAATACGCTGGCAAAATGCAATCAACTGACGGGAAAAACGACCGTCGAGGTGTGTCCGAACGGCTGCGAATCCAATGCATGCCGTTCGTTGCCGGAAGTCAAATGTTCCTACGATGTCTGTTTTGATGCCAACACGCTTTTAAAATGCGACACGTCGACGGGCAAAACGAATGCAGAGCCTTGTCCGAATGGGTGTGATGCCGGCAAATGTCTCGAATCGAAGAAATGTACACAGGACGTTTGTCATGACAATAACACGCTTTTGAAATGTGACATATCGACGGGCCAAACGAGTGCTGAGCCTTGCCCGAATGGTTGTGATGCCGGCAATTGTCAGGATGCACCTGATGATAAGTGCAAGAAAGATGTTTGTCAGGACGGCAATACGCTTTTGAAATGCGACAAATCGACGGGCCAAACGAGTACTGAACCGTGCCCGAATGGTTGTGATGCCGGCAAATGCCAGGATGCGCCTGATGATAAGTGCAAGGAAGATGCTTGTCAGGACGGCAATACGCTTTTGAAGTGCGATAAATCGACGGGCAAAACGAGTACTGAGCCTTGCCCGAATGGATGTGATGCCGGCAAATGTCTCGAAGAAACCAAGTGTACGTCGGATGTCTGTCAGGATAAAAGCTCGCTCTTGAAATGCGACAAATCGACGGGCAAGACGAGTAAAGTGGAGTGTTCAGACGGCTATTGCAGTGAAGGCAAATGCGTCGATGTGCTGGGCAAATCCTGTCAGACAGAGTCGAGTCCATTCTGTGTCGGCAATGCGTTGATTTATTGTGCAGAAACATCAGATGGCCCGGTATGGGTCAGGCTGGATTGTCCGCAGGGATATCAATGCGCAGCCTACGATTCAGAAACCATGTGCCTGGAAAAGTGTACCAAAACCGGCCAGAAGAGTTCTGCCTGTGGTTCCGGATTCCAGGTCGATACGATTTGCAAACAGACCGACGCTGGCATGTTCTATATTCGCGATGACAATTCACTTTTTCAGTGTGAATATGGCTGTGCCGACAACAAAACCTGCGTGAAGGATGGCAATTGTACCGAGAAGTGCCTGGGGGCAGACAGGGGAGTGATATGTTCGTTGGATGGCTATGCATCCGATCTGCTCTGTGGTTCGGGCAAGTCCTGTTATCTCAAGGCGGATGGTACTGCGGCATGCGGTTATACCTGCACGCCGGATACGGCTTTGAAGCAGCGTTGTTATTATCAATATCCCGATAATCCGGAATCCGGGCAATCATCCTATGCCAAAGTTGAATGCCGTGAAGGTGTCAAGGGGAGTTACGGTTATGCCATCGTGTCGTATGAAAGCTGCAGCGGCGGCTGCAGTGATGAGAAAGGGTGCGAGCCTTAACTGTCCGATGGTTCTTTGGAATATGATGGAATAAAAAAAGTCGGCGTATTGCAAAGCAATAGCCGACTGGCGTGGGCGTATTGCGAAGCAATAGCCCAGCCTCCAAAGGCAAAAAGACAATCAGAAGGGCTCGTCTTTTGCGCTGTCGATGATTTCATCCAGAAATGATGCTTTCATCGAGCTGTTGCGTTCCTGAATTTCGCGGAAAGAAATGATGAGATCGACGGAGGGGATATCGGCTTCGATGGAGAGCTTTTCTTCGTCGAGTTCAAATGAGATGGTTTTTTGATTGTCCTGTTTGTCCTGTTTGTCCTGTGCGAAGGCCACGGATGGCATGAACAGGATAAGGGCAGCGATGAGTATGCGTTTCATAAGTGACCTCAGTCGACGAGCATTTTCTTTTGATTTGCGGGTGGATTGGCAGATGTGTCAGTGGATTTTGCCGGTGCAGGTTCAGCAGATTTTGCCGGTGCGGGTTCAGCAGATTTTTCAGGTGCTGCGGAATCCGAGGGTGCCGAATCGCCGAAGAGAGCCTGGGCATCGAGCATTGCCTGCAGGGTTTCGATGGCATCATCTGTCGTGCGGATATAGCCTTTGGCAAGCGCGACATCTTCTTTCGAAGACCAGTTTTTCTGGGCATTTTCGAACTGTGTGCGGGCGAGTTTAAGGCGATCCATATCCTTCATGGAAGGCAGGTGGATGAGTTCGATGTTGAGATAGAGCGTTCCGAGAGCGAAATCGACGAGTCCGTCTTTGGGATCGAGGGATTTTGCCTTTTTGAGCAATTCTTCGGCTTCGGGGCCGCGATCCAGAGTCTTGAGGGTATTTGCCAGATTGATGTAGGCGCCGACCGTCGAGGGATTCAGGCTGATAATATGTCTGAAGTACTCTTCGGCCTTTTGATAGTTGCTCGCTTCGTAATAAATGTTCCCGCGCATCCAGAGGGCTTCGAGGTGATCCGGATTGAGCTTCAGGACCTGGTCGAGCGTCGAGGCAATACCGGGAATGAGTGCGACGTCTTCTTCGCTGAGTGCATCGTGAATTTTAGCTTTCATGAAGAGAGCTTCGTAATCATCGGGATCGATTTCGAGGGATTCACCGATGATGAATTCGGCGAGTCTGTAACGACCGCGTTCGAATTCTGTTTCAGCGAGATAGTATCGAAGTTTTGAGTTTGCTTCGTCCTGTTTGAGCAAAACGCGGATGAGTGCGATGGTATCATCGTACTGTTTGCTTGCGATCATGCCTTCGAGTTTTGCGTAGTTGTGCTCGAAGACATCAGGATTTGCCGTAATATATTGATTTGCCGTGCTGATGGCTGCCCCTGGATTGCCGTTTCGGATATCGATTCTGGCGAGCTGCAGCAGGGCCGGTGAGAATTTGGGTTCAGCTCTGAGTGCATTTTCGTAGGATGTACGGGCACTTGCGTAGTCGAGCTGACGTTCCTGAAGAATGCCGAGGTTATAAAATCCGAGGAAAGCCTTGGGATTTTTGCTGGTAACGTTTTTGAGCGTCGTAATGGCGGTCGAGACGTTGCCGGATTCTGCTGATTTCAGGGCCATTTCGACTTCAGCCGCTGAAGCGTCGATGTTTTCGACGTTATAGACAGATCTCGTCGCTTTCTTTGAGGAACCGCCTGCGGACTTGGAATCCTGTTTTGCGCTGGCGGCTGTATTTGTCGTTTTGCTGGATTTATCGGAGGCACATGAACAGAGCGCGAGTGAAGCGATGAGCAGCCATCCTATCATGGATTTTCTCATTACTTATTCCCTCCCTCATTGTCATCTTCATTGAGAATGGCCTCGGCAGCGGCTTTTGCGGCGGCTTCAGCTTCGGCCTTTTCCTGTTCAGCCTGTTTGAATGCCGACGGCGTGACCACAGGTTTTGCACTGTAGACGTTCTTCATCGGTGCAAGTTTTTCCTGGTTGCTCGCGGTACGATCGAGCTGTTTCAGACCATCGAGGCTCTTCTTTGTCCATTCCATGCTGATACCGGCCATCTTGGATGCATCGATGGCATTCTGATACATCTTGATGGCTTCATCGCGCGTTCCGGTTGCCATATCACTCATGGAAGCGAGGAACGAGAGATGTCCGTCACTGCCTTGCTTGACGTCGGTCGGTCTGCCCATATTTTCGAGTTCATCGACGAGTTCGTGCATCATTCGGGCGATGGCATAACGCGAAGCGATACCCCAGATCGGGCTATTGTAGGTCATGACCTGTGCGAATTCGTTGGCGATGCGTTTCATCTCGGCCATGTGATCCTTGAGCTGCGAGATCATCGTCTGCATCTTGCCCTTGAATTTGGCTTCCTTCCAGGTTTCGTAATCCAGTTCACTCAGGACGTAGGCGGCTTTTGCGGCGTTGTCACGTCCGATCGAACCGGAGCTGGAAGGCGCATTCTGATAGAGCGTCCTGGCCGTTTCGTAATTCATGCGGGCTTCTTTGATCTTCTTGGTTTCACGCTGGTGGTCAGCTTCGACGACGTAAGATGCAATGATGTAAGCCCGCATGGAGGGATCGGAGGAATACTTTTTGCGGAATTCCGAGAAGATGCGCTGAGTTTCCGAGTATTTGCCCAACTCAGAATATGATCTGCCTGCTTCGTACAGGAATTGCGGAGCATCGGACTGACCAGGATAATCCTTGTGGTACCTTTCGAGCAGCTCGGCTGCGCCCTTTTTGTCTTCGACGAGGAGCTTGATCTTGGCGGCATTCCGGAGCGCGTTTACGCGATACTTAAAGTTCTGATAGATGGGTTTCTTGTTGTTGTAGAGCGACAGGAAGCTGTCGACAGCCGTGTCGAAGTCGAAGAACTTCTCGGCATTGACGCCGATTCGGTACAAAGCATTGACGGCTTCTTCGGTATCGTCGTACTCTTTTTGAACACGGCGGTACAGCTGCATGGCGCTGTCGTAGTGCTTCATCTGTTCGTAAGCATAAGCGGCGTTGTAGAGTGCGCGATCATTATGTTCGAAGGTCGGATTCTCGTCGACGATGCGAATGAATTCCGCAGCGGCTTCAAGATACTGCTTGTTGTCGAACAGCTTGAAGGCTTTCTTGAACAGGGCGTTGTATTTCTTGTCCTTGAAGCGCGAATTGACGATTTCGTCTGAACTTGCGCTGCCCAGTTCCATTTTGGAATACGCATCCGAAAGTTCGGCGACTTTGTCGAGATCGCCGCGCAGTTCGTATTCGGCAACGATAATATCGGCGGCGCTGGATGCATGCTGGGATGCGGGATTCTTTTCGATGATGGCGGTAAACCGTTTTTCGGCTTCGTCGAAATCGCCGTAATTGTAATAAATCATGGCATTGTCGTAGCGATACTGCGGCGCGAGCGCATCTTCGCTGTCGGCTTTGCCCTGTTTGGTTTCGATATCGCTGAAGACTTCGCGTGCGTCGACGAGTTTCATCACATCATCCGGAATGGGCTTCTTGACGGAACCGCCCTTGCGTTTTTCGAGTTCTTCGTCGATCTTTTCCTTGGGAACGGATGTGACTGCTGACGACAGCAGAATGCTCGTCGGGGCTTCCGAAATCGACATCTTGCCGGAATTGACGCGCTCCACGAGCTGCTGCAGAGGCAGCGCATAGACGTAATCGTTGTCTGTTTCTGCTTTCTTTGTGATCTGATACTCCCAGGCATCTGCGACATAACGGGCGGCATCGGCCTGATAATGGGAATTCTCGATATCCCGGATGGCCATGAAGGCATCGATGGATTTGTCGTACTGCTCGGAATAGAAGTATGCCTGTCCGAGCAGGTAACGGTAGTTGTAGTTTTCTTCGTCATTGGGATAGCGTTTGACGAATGATGCCGTAATATCGGCCAGTTCCTTGTTGGCAGCAATATACTCGCGGTTGGCGGCATCGAGATCCTGCTGTGCAAGGATCTTTTCGGCCTGAGAGGCATTGGGGTTATCGAGCGTCTCTTTGGCGAGTGCGATTTGATCTTCGGCTTTTGTGACTTTGTCATGATAAGCCATGATCGAATTTTTGAGTGCCTGCTGTGAAGCGAGGTTTGCTGCTGCGATGGCTTCGAGATTGCCTTCGCGTTCCTGGCATTTGTACCACTCGGAATCGGGGCCGATGCGTTTTTCGATGCGTCCCTGTTCTTCGGCGGCTTTTTCGAATTTACCGGCATAATTGAGTGCCGCGACATAGATTCGAATGACATCCGGCATGTCTTCTGCGCATGTGCCGCGTTCGATATAGGCGGCGTATGCCTCGGCAGCATGTTCATACCGGGTCTGTTCCATCAGCGTATCGGCGAATTTCCTCAGGACTTCGGCTTCAAACGGTTCTCCGGAGTTCAGATATTTGTTGAATCGCTTCATACCGAAATCGGGATCGATGGCGATATTATCGCTCAAATCCCAGTCTTCTTCAGCGAGGGCTGCGGCCATGAAGTCGATGGCTTCCGTTCGCAGTGCACTGCCGTTGGCGACATTGTCTGCATAACCGACCAGATCGATGAAGTCGTGGATCATGCCGTCGTAGTCTTCGGTGTAATATTCCGTCCATGCTTTTCGGTACAAAGCGCGATCGTAGACGGAGGTTTCCGGGCCCATCTTTACGGCTTCATTGTAGTACTGGAGTGCATCATTCCACATGATCTCGCCGCCGAGTCCCAGAATGGCGTCCTGGGAACGCGAGAAGTAGTACTCGCCGATTCGCGTGAGAACTTCGGCCCGGCGCGGGCTGTCGGGATACGCATTGACCAGCGTCATGAAGGCATCGCGCGATTCTTCCGAACGGCCCATCTGCGAAAGACAGTAACCTTTCAGATAAAGCACGCCGTCCATCTGTTCGTATTTCGGGAAATTCGTCTGCAGACGTGCAAGGTAGTCCAGCGTCGGATTAAAATCCGGATATTCCATCGTTCCATCCGGAGCTGACAGATAGGCGTCGTCTGACTTTTCGTAATGAAGTCTCGCCAGACGATACAGGATATCCGCAGAACTCGGATGCGTTTCCCCATAACGGTTCAAAAAGGCTTCCATGCGTTCGATGACGGCTTCGCGCATAGAGGCTTCTTCGGTGCGCAGGTTCGATATTTTGGCCGCGTATGCATTGTCAACACTCGACAGCCGATTCTGATAATCTGTCATTAAAGCACGGCGCAAGTCGATCCGATACGTGTTGATTTCGGATTTGTACCGTTCGGATGCTTTCTTAAAGCTCTCGTACGCTTCCTGGGTCTTCTGATCGGCAGCCTGAAGCTTGTCGATGGCAGGTTCTTCCGTATCCTGAGCAAAGGCATCCATTTGCGGCCACAGTGCAATCATGCAGGCAGCACAAATGAGTGCGAGGCGGCGTTTTGTCATATTTATCTCATGAATCACGATCAATTCCCCGTCAAGGCAATCTCAATCATTCCTGACCGGATTCCTTGAGAAACTGCCTGAAGTCCTGTTCCAGAACTTCGCGTTCCTTTTTGCGTTCTTCCATTGCTGTCGATAATGCTTTGCTTCGGGCATCCTTCTGCAGCCAGGCAATATCAACCATTCCAAGATCGGCAGTCAGTACCATATCCCGTATCTGTTCATATACCGATTGCCAGTAGCGGGCAGAAATATCACCAGCAGCCTCACCGACATCCGTTTTCATCGCGACATAGCGCTCTTTTTCTGTCGCAACCATCAGCGATTCACGTTCCAGACGGGATTTGATATCGCTGACGCGTTCATGGATGCTTGCGTTGATGCCATTGTCGAAGGTATCGAGCCGGTTGAGCAAACTCTGTTCCTGAGCGATGAGGGAGCGATATTCCTGGTCACCGCCGGATGACTGGCTCCAGATTCTTTCGAGCTGTGCGCGAAGCGAATCGATGTTCTGCTCTTCTTCACCGGTATCTGAGCTGCTGCCAATATTGGTGCGCAGTTTCGCCAGATCGAATTCTATGGCATCCTGGCTTGATTTCAGCGAATTCAACTGATTTTCGAGCGATGAAATCTGTTCGGTAATGCGCTGTTTTTCATTTTCCGAAAGGGTCTGTGCCCGTCCGGAATCCAGCCACGATTTCAGAATTCGGGTGCGGTGTTTCAGGCTTTCGCCCTGCAGTTTCAAGTGATGGTAACGCGCTTCGCGCTCTTCGCGTTCCGAATTCTGCAGCGCCTTCAGAACTGCGCGTTCCTGCTGGTTTCTTGGGAGCTTGGAAACCTCACTGACGACGGGGGCCAGGCTGTCTGTGTTTGCATAGTCATCCGTAAACTCATGCCCAATCAGAAGCGCATTCACCCGAATATCGCGGGCCTGATGCGTAAACTGCTGAAACTCCGGCAGATTGCGCACGCTGTTGTCCGATTGAAGTGCTGCATTGATTTCTGCAACAATATTTTCGGATGCAGCCGTATTGGCATCGCTTTCTGTCAGCGAATTGAGCATCCTTTCGACGCGGTTGACATCCGTTCCGACGGCAACCAGTCCCTTCGCCCGTTCCGGAACGATCTGGACATCATCGTATTCTTCCGATTCGATCCGCTGTCTGAGCTGGGCTTTGCGCGAAGTCATGTCCGCTGATTCCGTTTCCATCTGGGTCATGACAGGCGAAAATTCATCGACGATCTTCTGGTATGATGCAACCGCTTCGTCGTACTGGCCGAGTTCCCGTTTCAGATCTGCCAGAAGCCGGCGCGTTTCGAGCGCGTGATGATCTTCGGGATAAGAAAGCAGCAAAAGCTCAAATTTTTGCTGGGCTGCCGTATAATCTTCCAGCCGGATATGCGTCCATCCCATCTCGTACAATACAGCAGGGAAATAGGTACTCGATTCGGATACCTGCTGGTACTTGTCTATCGCCTTGCTCCACTGCGTCTGCTCGTAATACAGGCGCGCCTGGGCAAGAACTGCCAGGGTATGGATATCGTCGCTTCCCCTGAATGAACTCGTGTCCGCCGCTACGCGCTCGAATCTGAGCATTGCGGAATCAAAATTGGCATCCTGAATATCGAGTACACCGAGCAGGTATTCGGCTTTTACCGCCCACTCATCGCGGTTGTTTTCGACGCCCTGAAGGCAGGTTCTGGCTGTCTCATTATCGCCCTGCAGGAACATTGCCCGGCCCATGATGTACAGATAGGCTGGTGAACGCGAAAAATCCGACGTATTGGCCAGGGCCGCATTCACTTCGGCCCAGTCGCCCGTCTGCTGGGCTGCCTGGAGCAGAAGCATCACCCCGTCCGTGCGCTCCGAACCGACGCCATTCTTCAGCAGATCGATGAGATAGCGCTGACTCAGCCGATAGTAGCCATCCTCATAGAGGGAACGCGCAAGCTGAAGCTGCGCCGCCTGATATCCCGGTTTCCCCCGCCATTCCTCGTGCAGAACGATATCCATAAAAATGTAGCTCGCTCGCTGGTGATCCCCCGCAGCCTGAAGAATAATGCCATCCTCGAGGCGCTCATCCAGGGAGGGAGTACGAATGGACTGACGGTGTACTGAAAATTCCTGCTCAAGGCTGCTCAGCTGCGCATCCAGTGACGCGAGTCGTTCGCTGTAGGAAGACTCTGCAAATCCCGGAGCAGAAACCAGCCCAAGCATGGCAATCAATGGCAAGACAATTCGATGCTTCATATCTTATTTTCCTGCAGCAGCTGATGCATCCGATGACGCTTCATCCGTGGTACCCGGAACCAAATCGTATTGCGTATAGTCAAACTTCACACTTGGACGCTCTTCATAAGGCGTAAACACACCACCCTGTTCCGCAGCAGTCACGACAAGTTCGGCCGACTTCCCTTCTTCGAGCATAAAATCGTATCCGGATTCCACGCGGAATGTGTAGTCTTTCATGTAGCGGAAAACGCCCCACATCTTTCCTTTATAAACGTAAAGAACATTCAGTTGGTGAGCACCGGGGGCCAGCATACGATCGAATATGACCTCGTCATCCAGTTTGTTCAGATCGCCAGACGTATCCTGCTTGGTCAGAACGGGTTCACGGTCGATGGCATAATAAATCTGTACGAGTTCATACTGACCGCCCATATCATTCTTATGTCGGATCTGAATCCTCGAACCGCTCACAGAACGCTGGAGCACTTCTTCACGAAGGAGCAGGAGCCTGCTCTTTGTCGTAAACGTGTCTTCCTTGAGGGTGTCGAGGTTGGTGCTGATTTCATGAAGGCGTCTGTCGATGAGTGCATCGGTCAGAACTTCATTGTTCTCGGTACCGGAAGCGGCTGTGCTGGCTTCTGCCGGGGCCGCATTTTCTGCCGGGGCCGCATTTTCTGCCGTCGTGCCAGCCTCTGCCTGAGCCGCATTATCTGCTGCAGCTGTCTCTGTCGGAGCTGCATTATCTGCCGGTGCAGCGTTTTCCGTTGCTGCTGCTTCTGCCGGAGCTGCATTATCTGCCGGAGCTGCGTTTTCCTGGGGTTGCGTCACTTCCGCTGCGGCGTTCTGATCGACCGTTTCGGCGGCCGGCGATGGTTCGCTATCCTGCGCAAATGCATTCCCGCACCAAAACGAAAATGCACAAAGAGTAAGTATTTTAACGATTTTTTGCATGTTATCTCCATTATGTCCAGTCACAGAATCTGGACACACACTATATCAGTTTAATCTTTTCCCCCCCGACTTGCTATATATTACAGTCATAAAATGCGTATTTTTTTTGCTCGCCTTGTGCCTTGCGGCCCTACGGCTCGCTTTGCCGGGCTATTTGCAATACGCCCGGCATCCTGTTGGGGGTAAATATTCGAATCCCAAAACACGGGCAAATTACTGAAAAACAGCTGCGCCGGCAAATTTATGCCAAACGCGTCATTCCACTGCTCCGGCTTTTAAAAGCAGTGCACGCACTTCTTTGTTATTAGGCTCATCGGATTGTTTGAGAAGTCCCAGAGCGGTTACCCCGTCGTAGTTTCTTGCATTCAGGTCTGCACCGGCTTCTATCAGTACTTCGATAGTCTTCGGGTCCTCGAGAATCTCCAGTGCGTCGATCTGGTGCATCAGTGGCGTCCATCCGTTGTCGTCTTTTGCGTTGATGTCTGCACCGGATTTTATCAGGGTTTCGGCACATTCAGCGTCGTGAGTGACCATCAGAACGGTTTTGCCGTCGTTGGTCCTTGCATTGATGTCTGCACCGCATTCCAATAAAACTTTGATGCATTCCGAATCATCCATGTACATCAGTGGCGTCCAGCCATCTTCGTCTCTTGCGTTGACGTCTGCACCGGCTTCTATCAGTATTTTTTTGCATTCGGCGTCGTGGCTGCTGCACATCAAAACACTCTCGCCGCCGTCATCCCTTGCATGAATATCTGCGCCGCATTCCAATAAAACCCTGATGCATTCCGGTTCTTTGGCATACATCAGTGGCGTCCATCTGCCGTCATCCCTTGCATTGACGTCCGCGCCGCATTCAACCAGGACTTTGATGACTTCCGGATCGTCGGCAAACATCAGCGCAGTTTGTCCATCGTCATCCCTTGCATTGACGTCCGCGCCGCATTCAACCAGGACTTTGATGACTTCCGGGTTATCGCAATACATCAGTGCTGTTTTGCCGCCCTCAGCTTTTGCATTGACGTCCGCGCCGCATGCGATCAGGGTTTTGATGCATTCGGGCGTTTCCATCTTCACAATGACCGGATATCCATCTTCATCTTTTGCGTTGGGATCCGCGCCGCATTCGACCAGTGCTTTGATGACTTCCGGATCATCGGCAAACATCAGAGGCGTAAAGCCATGTTCGCTCACAAAATTGGGATCCGCACCATCTTTGACGAGCTTGCGCACTTCCTGGGCCGTATAGACAATGATGAGTTCCCTGCTCTTTTCCGGATCGAACTTTTTATTTG
>JAFRYG010000205.1 GCA_017441205.1 Pseudomonadota bacterium | reverse complement strand
GACGTGTCACGACACGTCGCTACTGCTCGCCTGCGCGCCTTGGGGCGACCACACGGGGTCGCCCTTACGCTCGCTTTTTTGTTTCCAGGGTTTGCTCGCCTAGCGACGTGTCACGACACGTCGCTACTGCTCGCCTGCGCGCCTTGGGGCGACCACACGGGGTCGCCCCTACGTTCGCTTTTTTGTTCCCAGGTTTTGCTCGCCTTCGGGGGTTCGGGGACTTATGTAATCGCATGTTATTGCCTTGTATATAGGAGCATAAATCATATAGAATATACCCTACTTTGTTTGTGTTCATTTTGGGTTTTGCTGTTTTCCTTTTTAATGAGGTCGTTATGAAAAAATTTGCGTTGGCTTCTGTTCTGATCGTTCTTGGCTGTGGACTGGTTTCGTGCGATGACAGTAAGGATTCATCGCCGGATTGCGGTCAATATACAAACACTAAAGCTGCTTTTGGCAATATTATTAAAGCAACTGCGAGCTGTGAAGCACTGCAGACTGCGGAACATGCATTCAATGATGCCGCCAAAACAGAGAATTTTACGGATTCAGATGTCGATAAAGCATTATGTATGGGAGAATGGCTCGCTGAATTACCAGCGAGCGACGAGAAGGCCGCTCTGGATGCGTGGAATGCCTTTGATGCCAGCTGCAGCAGCCAGGTCCTCGAAACGCTGAAACCCCTCATGCCGGGACTGAATCCGGGATCTTCAAATAACAACAATAACAACAATAACACCAATAACAACAATTGTGAACAGCTGGCCAAAACGAAAGCAGCTTTGTCGTATGCGGTAAATCTGGATGGAACGAACTGCGATACCCTGAAAACTGCTGCAGATGGCATCGCAAATGCGGCACTTGAGGAGAAAGCCATTGCTTCTGCAGCGGACACGAAGGGACTCAATGATCTGCTGACAACCTGTGCCGAAAGCTGGGGCGTGACGCAGGCACAGAGAGCGGCATTCGATAATCATCTCAGTGCATGCAATACAAATACAGATCCTCAGAAAGATAAATGCGATGAAATCCCGAATACAAAGTCTGCTTTCGAGAAGGTCATTGCGATGGATGGCAGCGATTGTGAAGCATTCAAAGCAGCTCAGAATTCATTTGCCGAAGCGGCCGTGGCCGACGGTATGATGACTTCGGCAGAGGATGCTTCCGGACTGGAATCCGTAAAAAAGTGCGGTGAAAAGTGGGGCATGGATAGCACTGCAATGGCGCGATATGCAGAGGTGTCGGACAGCTGCAGCAGCTCGGAACCGGGTGTTTGTGACAATGCTGCCGTGAAAACTGCTTTTAATGATATATTCAGTCAGAAAGAATGTAATAATATGATGTCATCCCTGGATAGCTTCAATCAGGCTGTCAATGATAACAGTTTTACAAATGATGATAAAACTACATGTGTAAATCAGTGGATCGATGATGTTATTGTTTGGGATTCATTCAGAACATTGAAAACCTGTGAGAATAATGATGCATTATTGCAGATGATATCCGGCAGATGTGATCTGGCGACGGAATCCAAAGCTGCTTATGGGGAAGTATTCACCGATCATGAAGACTGCTCAAAGCTCGGGGAAGCCATCGGCAATTATTTTACTGCATCCGATGAGAATTTTAAAAAAGATATGGGCATTGTCTGTGCCGATCTCTGGCTGACCAATGATATGCTGCATGCTTTTGTCAAATTGCTGAGTTCGGAGAAATTCAAAGAGTGTGAGAGCCAGTTCATCGATTATTTGAAAGATCTGGGCAGGCTGCCCAGTCTGGCATTCGAAAAGGCATCCGACAGCGCAGAAAAAGACGATGAAAAATCCTTTAAACTGACTTATTTGAACGCAGATACCACACCAGTAGACGGGGCATTCATTCAGTTATCCAGCAGCGACGACACTTGCATTATGGTGGATGCTTCGGCAAAAACCGGCAATGATGGCGCCGCCGAAGGCCGGTATAAAGTCAAAAAAGATAATTGTACAGCCAAAATTACGGCCAAAACGCCTTTGGCCAGCGCCACCATGACCATTACTGTCGGACAGGCTGAGATGACTGAATACGATACTCAAATATCGCTCTCGCTTGATTCCAAACGCTATGATTCGGTGGGTTATGTGGCTTATATGCTGACGACGGATGCCTGTGAAAATATGGATGATGCTAAGATAGTGTCATATTTAGGTGCAAACTATAATAAATTCGATGATTCAACGGAGGAGATTACAACTTCGAAAAAACCTGAACTTGTTACATTCGATGCCAAAGATGTGGATGTCAAAATGAAATCCGTCCTTGTGTATGCGAAGAATAAATCGACCGATAAAGATATTCTTGCTTTGGGATGCAAAGATATCAGTGCTGCCGATGCCGGTAAGGTCGTCAAGGTCGATATGGAAGCAATTCCCAGCAATATCGAAGGGAAATACGATTTGGTATCGAACTTCGATTTGGTGAACAGCGGTTTTGAAAAAACACCGTGCAATGCAGCCAAAACCTACAAAAACAGCGGAATCTGTGTGCCCGCCATCGAAGATATGAAACCCGGCGACTGGGTGACGTTCATTACGGATTTGTATCGAGAGCCGCTCATGACAATACTTGAGTATGCATGGTCGAATATATATCTGCGAGTCGTGGACATTATGGATAGTGATTTACCACCTGCTATAAAGAGTAGACTTAGTGATAAAGACTTCAATCTGGGGACAGTGGAACCATATCTTGAACCATTACTAGGCAAGAATGGTGAGTGGTATAATATTTTAAGTATATTGGCTGCTGACGGCGATGATCTAACGCTCAATATGCAGCTGGCTGGCAAAATAGAAGTTCTTGAAGCTGACGACATTACAGTGAATAAAGCCAAAGCAGATTATAGTGAGCTTCAATATCAGTGGAGCTATAAGGCCAATGAGGCGAAAAATTGTATTGCCAATGCTTATGGCAAGTCAAAATGCCGCAAGAGCATTAATCTGACGAAGAATGATCTGGATATGTCCGGTGAATGGAACGGTTCCATCACTCTCTCTGATTATGCTGAAGATAAGCTCAGAATCAACGATGTCGAGAACTTCAAATGGGCTTCGATGCTGTATGTGGCTACTTTCGGAACCATGCTGTCAGAAGGTTTGGATTATAAAGTTAATAAAGATCAATATATGAAAGCATTCCTGACCAGAGTTTTATATGAACCTGTTGTCAAGGCCTACAATGCGGATCCCAAAAATGCGAATTCAAAGGTAACTGTGACTAATGGAAAAGAATGCGAAGCATTCGTCGAAGCAAGCGTCAGATTGTTAACTGCTGATATGGGGTTACCTGGTGGTTTATTCCAGGCGATGGGGACAGGTGTTTGTAATAAGAAAGAGATTGGTGAACCTGATACACTCCTGATTGGCGATAAGTATTGCAATATGAAATGCGCTGATATTGCTGATCAAAAGGTGAAAGAAGCATGCGAAGACTGCGAGGCAAAGACCGGCGATGAAAAGATCGCTTGTCTGGCTGCCTACAAAAAGGAGCACTGCGGCGTGCTGTATTTCTTCCAGTCGTTGGCTGAGAATCCGATGACACTCTCATCCAAACAGTGCTTGCTGTATGATGAAGGAACTGTCAATTATACGTCGATTGGCAAACCCGATGAGCCAGTTAAAATGGCAGGCGAAATTTTTGCTCCAGAGTCGAAAGAAACGACGAATCGCTGTGTTTGGGATAACCAATTGGCTATCGACGGCATGTCTGTGAGTCCGAGGGGAATATTCCATGCTGTTCGGCAGGAATAGGATTTTGTTTGGCTAAACGAGCCGCCCCGGTTTGCGGGGCGGTTTTTTATTGCCCGAAATCCGTGCTTGAAGTATGCCACATCGGGATAATCGGCAGAATTGAACTGCCCCGGTTTGGAGAAACGTATGCTGAAAAGGATGACTCAGAAAGAGGTCTTTGCGCGCGACGATATTCATGTATTTGAGTATGCAGTCAATGATCTTGGCATTCGCATTATGGAATTCGGGTCGCTCTTTTTGCTCGTCCTTGCGGCGATGATCTATCCGCTGACGCATTTTGAACCGCAGTTCTGGATGATCGCGCCCATCGTGCTTTTGGTGGCTGCAGTAGGTTTGTACATCGCCGCGAGGTACTGGCGCGGATATGCCAAAAAAGCGGTTTTGGCCTATGACGATGAATTCCTGTTTGTCGGAAATGATCCGAAGGCCGTTGCCTGTATTCCCTGGGGAATCGTCGATGTCCACAATACCGGTCTTGCAAAACCCAAGTCCGGTGCGGATCTCAAGATGTGCTTTGACGGCGAGAAGGTGCGTTTGCGTTTGTTTACGACGGTCGTATGTATTCCGCAGTTCGAGACGGTTTTGTATACGATTCTGAATCATGTGAACGAAAACCAGAAAAAAGGTAAGGCATGAATACGCAGGAGAGCATTGAAGTACTGATGCGCCGGGACGGCTGGAATGGTTATATTCTCGGCTGTGATGAAGTCGGTCGCGGGCCGCTCGCCGGCCCTGCTACGGTCGCATGTGTCGCATTTCCTGTGGATTTGGGGGCGGATTTTGGATTGTTTTCGCAGCTCGACGATTCCAAAAAGCTCAGTGCGCGCAAGCGCGAGTCGCTCGTCGAAGCCATACATCAGGCAGCTGCGGCCTGGGCCGTCGTCGATATGTCGCCGGAAGAAATCGATAAATACAATATATTGCAGGCGTGTCTGCTCGGCATGCGAAAAGCCGCAGAATCCGTCGTCGAACAGCTCGGCGATGCGAATGCCGCCAATACGCATGTGATCGTCGACGGCAATAAGCTGATTCCGGATTTGAAGTGGCCGCAGACGGCCTATGTCAAAGGGGATGCAAGGTCGTGGTCGATAGCGGCGGCCTCCATTTTGGCCAAAGTACACCGGGATGAACTGATGGTTGCCTACGATGCGCAGTATCCGGGATATGGATTTGCACAGAATGTCGGTTATCCGACGGCGGCGCATCGCGCCGCCGTGCTTGAGCTGGGGCCGACGCCGATCCATCGGCGATCGTTTAAAGTTAGATGAAATCAAATTCGCGCTTTGCAGCGCGGAGGCTTTTTGTGACGCTTACGCGGCAGGGGGTGTTCGATTGTGAACACCCCCTACAACCCCCGCACGCTTCTCTTGGCAATCGTAGTTGCGGGTCGAATGTCCATCCATGGACATGCCTCCCTCGCTTTTCGCCGCCGTCCGTGGCGGCGGATTGATTGTGATGAATACCAAAGGTGGCTATTCGAAATCATTGCAATAACGGGACGTTGTTAGGTGTTGTTAGTGGCCCTTCGAACTAAGGAGAATTGTTTGGATTGGGGGTATTTATCGCGCTTTGCAGCGCGGGGCTTGGCTGGATGTTATGAGGCGCGTATTGGCCTGTGGCCGATAGCGCCGAACACGGGCCGTATGCGCTGTGCGCATAGGCCGTGCCCCAAAATCAGCTGAACCGAATGCGTCTGGGAAGTTCGAAGTGATCGAGGTCGTGTGCGGCAAAAGTGTTGGGAAAAACTTCGCGTGCCTGCTGGAGATGTTCGCTCACATTGGAGTATCGGCGTGAGAAGTGCGAAAGGATGAGCTTTTTGGCGCCGGATTCTTTGGCGAGTATGGCGGCCTGGCGTGCAGTCATGTGCATGTACTCGTGGGCCTGATCGGTTTCGGCGTCCAGATAGGTCGCTTCCGTGATGAAAATATCGACGTTTTGGGCCAGCATGAGTGCATTTTCGCAGGGGCGTGTGTCCATGACGAAGGCAAAGCTCTGTCCCGGTCGGCGGATGCTGACGTCTTCTACGCGGATGATTTGGCCGTCATCGAGGGTGATTTGGCCGAGGCGCTTGAGTTCGCCGATTTTTGGGCCCTGCAGATTGTATTTTTGGAGCTGGTCCATGCAGATCGAACGGGATTCCGGTTCTTCGATGCGATAACCCCAGCAGTCGACGCGATGATCGAGTTTTGCCGTCGAAATCGTGAAAGCTTCATTCTGAAAGAGGATGCCGGGTTCGCGGATGGGCTGTGACTCGATTTGGACGACGTTCTGAAACATGGAGGCGTGGCTCATTGCGTTGAAGAAACACTCTCCGGATGCCGGGAAATAGGCATGGACGGGGTGGGAGGTCTTATCGAGGCTGAGGCGCTGAATGACGCCGGGCAGACCGAGGCAATGATCGCCGTGGAAATGGGTCAGGGCCAGGTGGGTGATGGCCGATGCGGGAACTTCGGCAAACGTCATCTGACGCTGCGTTCCTTCGCCGGGATCGAACAGGATGCCTTCGGCATCCCATCGCAAAAAATAGCCGTTATGGTTGCGTTCTCGGGTGGGAACCTGAGCCGCAGTACCGAGTATGATGAGTTCGCGTACAGACATGGGCGGTTATTCAGAAAATGTGCACGAATCGCCGTTGGAGTATCCCGAAATCCATTCGACGTCGTCGGGATTGACGGATTCGAGCTTGAGAGTTTGTTCGAGGGATTGAGCCAGATGAGCCTTGGCTTTTTCGATGGCTTCGCGGGAGGGAACCTGCGCGAGGACGGAGGCCGGAGTCAGGAGCAGAGCGGCAGTACCGAGATGTTTGAGAAATTCGCGTCGGTTCATATCATAAATTCGATGGCGCAGGCCGCGAGTTCACCGCATCGGACAGGTGAGCCCAGGGGGCGGGTTTCTTTGAGGAAGGATGATATTTCATAGGGCGATTTGGGCGCTACGGCGTGCCCCAGAAATCTCCCTTCATGATACAGAATGCCGCCCAGGGGGAAGAATATTTTTCCGTCGGCAACGACGGTTTTTTCGATGAACAGGATCCTGCCGGGCTTTTGGGCAGAGATGGAATCCGGAGTGTAATCCATTTGGGGCTGTTCCGATGCTGCGCAAAATATCGGTGCGTACAGATTGAGTGCTTGATCCGGGCGCGAGCAGTGGCCGTTTTTGATGGACGGCACTGCGTTTGCGCGGCCATTTTGGATGAGGATGAGGGGCTGTACGGCGCAGCCGCCTGCGTCGATGATGCCGGAACGTGCAAAGAGGTCATCTGCAGGTGTATCCAGCAGAACGTAATCAGAACCGAGGGCGGAAGCCGTTCGGGTATTGTTGGGTGCATCGCGCAGAATGCTGCTCAAAAAGTATTCTGCGATGGGGGCTGCGGCACTCGGGAGCAGGATGACGCGATCGATATTGTTTTTGCTCCATGACAGGATGGGGGCCTTGGCGATCAGGGATTCTGCTGACGGCTTGAGATCCGCGAGGTCGTTCAGGCGATAGGTGGTTTTGTGCAAATAGCGCCGGATGTTGGGCCTGTCGGGATGATAAAGGCTGATGCGCTCATCGATGCAGGTCTGTGGAATAAAACAAAATCCGTTGTTGTCGTTCCAGGCGAACGGCATGGGCGCGTCGTTCCAGAAGCGTCCGCCGTGTGTCCAGAGCACATCCAGATCGGCCAGTAAGCCTTGTTTGAAAGCCGATTCGAGGGTCTGAAAGAGCCGGTGGAATATGACGGCCGAGATGGCCTGGGCAACTTCCGGATCGTAGTGCGTCAGCCCGGATATTTCCTCGACTTTGGGATTGTCTGCAAAAGCCGGTCTGGGATCGGGCTGAGGGCGTGCGCCGGCCATCATCCGTTCGGCAATCTGCGGCCAGGACTGAAGATCCCCGAATTCGGCACAGAGATCTGTCGCCACGCGCCAGGAACCGGAATTCTCTGCGACGAGACGCTGAAAGATCAAATCGGATGCAAATTCGAAGTCCCGAATCGAGCCGGAACGAATGCACACCCTGACTCTGTCCGCACCGCAGGCGCGGAGCTGCTGATACCGAGTGGAGGTGCGCTGGTTCGCGAGCGTCTTGTGTATGGCAAAGAATGGAGCCTGATAATCGCGTAGATCCGCCATCTTGTGATTACCTGAGCCGCATCAGACGCGAAGCGTTGATGATGTGGTATCCGACTTCCGCAAATGCTGCTTCGGTATCCTGATCGTTGGCATCGACGTACATCAGAACTGCCGGTGACTTTTCGAGCAGCAGTTCTCCGAGTCTGGCATGAATGCCGCGCATGACTTTTGGACGCCGCATGGCGACCGGAAAATGCGCGTTGTCGAGGAATGTGCCGACCGGTGATTCGCACGTTTTGGCAATGAATGCCGGTTTCCCTCTGTGGTATCCCAGATACAGCGAACCTTCGCCAATCAGCTGCGAACAGTTCTTTTCGTGCGCATCTTTGCTGACTCTGCGCACATCCATGCCGAGCTCGTCGATCAGGGCTTCGCCGTAGAAATCAAAAACGAGCGGAAAATCCTTGGCATTGGCTGCCCGCACCATATAGGCATCGTTCTGTTTGCAGGCAATTTCATTGAGCTCCCACAGGTTGAGCTTGATGTCGGCGATCACGGTTTTGTCCGTCATCTGAAATCCCTGCCAGAATGCGCGAACCAGATCATCGGGACCAAAGACGGAGTGCGTACTGCTTCCGCTACGCTTTCCCTGGCTTCGTGCAAGTGATTTCCCGAGGTGCATCATGGGCTCGCTTTCCTTGCCATAAAGATACACGAATTGCTTGGTAATATATGCAACGCAGATGATCTGATCATTATAGAATGTGCCGTTCCACCAGCCTGAAAATCCTTGCGCCAGAGCCTGTTTCATTTCGAGGGCTTCGAATTTTCCGGCATGATCGAGCAGTGTCTTGAGCTTGTCGACATCCTTTGCCTGCAAGTCCCAGCTCTGGTATTGCTTTTCTGTAATATCCATGCGGTTAAACCTCTTCTGCATCTGCGACGAGCCGTTTGAAAGCCTCTGCCTGGTTCATCGCGCATTTTTCGATATATTCCGGCTTCATCGAACCCATATTTTTGGTCAGTGTTGCATCGGGATCGGGAATTCTTACGCTGGGTACATCAATGCCCGTTGCTTCCAGAACGCGCCGGCGCTGTTCGGGCGTCAGCACGACTTCGACGACGGCATCGATATTGACATCAGTTTTGGGGGGCTTGAACTGATCGGCCCTGGCCTGGAGTTCCTGACACATCTCCTGAAGTTTCTGAGCCGATTTCTGGATTTCTGCAATGAGCATGTCGCGCGTGTCGTCGTCTTTTGTGTTCTGAACTTCATTGGCGAGGAGCTGAAGGGCTTTCTGCTCATTTTCGATGTCGGTGGTGTCGAATTTTGGAGGCTGCGCCATAATCTACCTCATTGTGCTGACTCGGGATTGTCCTTTTTGCCCCAGACAATTTTGGCAATTTCCCGGGCATTCTGGCATTCCTGAGCTTCCTTTTCATAAAAGAGTTTAAGACGTTCGGCTTCCTGAAGTGCGGCAATTTCCATGGCATCGTTCAGGTCATCCATCGGATCGGGGCTGTTCTGCGCCGCCTGCCACTCGGCGAGTTCCTTCAGATACTCGTGATAATCCTCGTCATACTCGTTGAGACGTTTGGCCTGACGAATCGCGAGTATCGTAAAATCATCGGGATTGGACGATTTCATGCGATGCGTGATCAGTCCGTCACTGTCTTCGAGGATGAGTTCGTGCATTTCGCGGCCCGTCTGCTCCCTGACAATTCGTCGCTGTTCAGGCGTGAGCTCAATCTCGCATTTGACATCGTAATCAAATGGAATCTTTGGCGGCTGCGGCATGTTTCCCTGGGCCATAACAATCTCCCAATCCCCCGGTTCGGCGTGCTTTCTATCACAAAAAAGAATTTCGATAAACGATGTTGTGCTTTTTGGGGCGTGCTTTTCGGTGCCCGAATACGCACGCCGGAGCACGGGCTATTTCGCGCTGCGAAATACGCCGTGCTGTGGTTTGTTTTTTTGTATCCTGGGACTATGGTTTAATGGAACGGAATTTGCTTTAATGCCGTATCCATTTGTTGCTGAAAAAAGGCAACAATTCGTTTTTTCTTGTGGTTACCTGGTCTTTTGTGAGGTGAATAATGAAAAAAATTGCGATTTTGTCAGTTCTCGTTTCTCTGGGCTTTGGTATGGCTGCCTGCGATGAAGAAGGTGAGTCCGGGAGTCTCGTCAATTGCAACAACTATCCGAACAGCAAGGCTGCGTTTACCAGCATGATTAAAGCAACCGACAGCTGTGATGCGGTTCAGAGCGCAGAGCAGAATTTTTATGACACTGCAAATGCTGAGAATTTCCCCGATTCTGACCTGGCCAAGAGTGAGTGTGCCGCCGAATGGCTGACTGCACAAACGACCGAAGATGCCAATAAAGCTCTGGACGCATGGAACGGGTTCGGCAATACATGCAAGAGCGATATGATCGATGTCGTCAAACCGATTCTTCAGGAAACTGTCGGCAAGATGTCCGGCGGTTCACAGCAGGGCGGCAATGATAATAAGCCGGCTGAAGGTAAGAATGACGAGATCAAATGCGACGACTATTCCAAAACAAAGACCGAATTCCTCGCTGCGGCCAAGCTGGATGGCACGGATTGCGAGGCATTCAAGGCGGCCGCCGACAAACTCAAAACGGCTGCAGTCGAAGAAAAAGTCATGTCTTCTGCTTCGGATGATGAGGGACTCGGAAAAGTCCTTTCTGCATGCTACGAAAAATGGGGTGCAACCAAGGATCAGAAAGACGCATTCGACAAGAACAGCAAGGCGGAATGCGGTGGAAATCCGCAGGATTCCGGCCTTAAATGCGATGAACTGACATCGACAAAGGAAAAACTCCTGGCGGCAATTGCTTCCGATGGCAGTGATTGCGAGGCCCATAATCAGTTGGTGGTCGATTTTGCCACTGCAGCAATCGATGAAAAAGTCATGTCTTCTGCAGATGACGCCGAGGGATTTGCAAATCTCGTCGGTTCATGTTCCGAAGCATGGGAGATTACCGAAGAACAGTTCAAGTCTTTCAGGGACAAGACGAAAGCATGTGCATCGTCAGCCGGCGATGATGAAAAGATCAAATGCGGCGATTATACCAAAACGCCCAAGGCCATAAAGGATGCCATCAAACTGGATGACAAGCACTGCGATGACCTCAAAACGGCCGTCGACGCAATTGCTGCTGCGGCAGCAGAAGAAAACCTCATATCGTCTGCAGATAAGACGGATGATCTCAAAAAGGCGATCGATGCCTGTGCCTCCGACTGGAAAATCACCAAAGATCAGCTGGATTCACTGGAGAAAGTCAAGACTTCCTGCGCATCACAGCAGGGCGGCGATAATGATGATATCAAGTGCGATGACCTGAATAAAACAAAGACAGCATTTCTGACCGTGGCTGAGGTAAAGAAGGATGAATGCGATAGTTTTAAAGCTGGCATGACCACACTTCTGAGCGAAGCCGCCTCCGAAAAAGCAATTTCATCCGATGTGGATGCAGTGGGACTGGACAAGGTTCTGCATGCCTGCGTAGATAAGTGGAAGGTGACTCAGGATCAGGTCGACAATTATAATGCCAATATGAGCACCTGCTATGCGTCTTCGAATGTCAAGTGCGAAGAATTGTCCAATACTAAAAATGCATTGCAAAAAGTGGTCGAAGCCTCGGACAAGGAATGCAGCGACTTTACGAAGGCCATGGGCGAACTCCAAAATGCCGCTTCCGCCGAAAAAGCAATTGCTTCTGAGGCAGATATTGAAGGGCTTAACAGTGTCATTACATCATGCTGGCAAAGCTGGAACATGACGGCGGAACAGATTCAGAAGATCAATGATAAAAGCAAGACATGTCTGCTTCCTTCAAACGAAATTAAATGTAATGATTTGCCCAATACAAAAGCAGAGGCGCTCAAGCTCATTAAAATAGATGATAGTCATTGCGCTGATTTCAACATCGCATTGCTGGCACTTCTCAAAGCGGCCAAAAATGAGAAAGCCATTGAATCGTTAAAAGACATGGAAGAAATGGCAAAAGTGATTGGATATTGTTATAGTGAATGGGGAGTGTCAGATGATGAGGTGAGCAATTACCTGAAAGTTCTTCAGAAGTGTGCGGGTTCACAGCCTTAGTCAGAAAGCAGTTTCCTGCCCGCCTGCAGGCAGGAAACCTCACCGCAAGGACACCGACCAGCTCGACAAGATATTCCTGCCTGCGGGCAGGAAACCTGGACAGGTAAATTTGGCATTCTCCGTGTGTTGGAATATATTGTATTGTAGATGAATCCCAATGGATGCCGGGATTTGTTTAATTGTACAAACAAAATGAACCGAGAATGCTCAATGCGAAAATATATCTTTTTGATATTGTCTTTGATTTGTTCGGGCTGTGCCGGCAATCTGAATCAACAGAATGAACAGGTGCCGCAGCCGGAACCACAGATAAATGCCAATAATAATGAAACTGCAGAACAATCCGGTGAAAATATCTATCATTCCGAAAACGCAAAGCCAGCTATGGAAAATGAAGGTAAAGCAGTTAATAATATAAATGATGCTTCACAGGACGATGCCAGTAATGCGGCCGAAATTCCCGAACCCGAACCGCTTGAACCGGTTCAGGTCGATCCCGAAGAAGTCAAAAAGCTCCATGTTTCGGCGGACTGGTTTGTTCCTTCTGCATCCAGAAGATGGTACAAACAGATATCCAAATATGCCAATCGAACCTATTTATCGGAATTTTTTGATCTCATTGGCTATAAACTTCCCGAACATACGTATGCCCTGATCGCTCCGCTTAAAACTCGCCATGGCAAGGTTTCGATGCAGTATTATTCCTATCTGGACACGGCTTTTGAGTATTCGATGACCGAGGATGGGGAAGAGAATTACTGGCCCGCATCGACGGTCAAGCTGACTGCGGCCGTCATGGCACTTCTGAAATTGAGTGAATTCGGGGCAAACAGTCAGGCCATTGTCAGCTATACAAATCCCGAAGGCGAATATAACGATACTGTCGAGAAACTGTGTCAGGATGCGATTATTCCAAGCAGCAACGAAGCTTATAACCGATTGATGGAAATCGCCGGTTTTGATGAAATCAACGACAACTATCTTCCAAAAGTATTCCATTTTCCAAAGATGGTGCTTCAGTGCAGGTACGTGCGAAAAAATCCCGATGACAGTCTTCGCCATTCTCCCGAAATTCATTTTATTCAGGGAGAAACGGAGGGCACGATTCCTGAGCGCAGCAGCTCCGGTAAAATCCGCGAATCATGCCCGCGGGAAGCCAATTGCACGACGCTTGCCGAGCTCGCCGAGGTGATGCTGCGCGTCGTGAAGCATGAGGAATTATCCGAAAAACGACGGTTTGCACTCGAGCTTTCCGAAATTGATATGCTTCGGGATGCACTTAAAAAAGCGCCATCCTGTATCGGCGACGGAGTCTCCATCGCTATGGGCAGGAATGCCGTTGTATACAATAAAGGGGGAAAAGTGATTGGAGATGACAGGCTTGAGATTGCCGTCGTATCTTCGGCCAATAAACGTGAGCAATACCTGATAGCATTGTCCATGCCTTATTATGAAGGTGTGGAAAGAGAAACGAACAGGCTTGCGATGCGTTTGATCGAAGCCATGCAGCTGCGGCAATAAAAAAAGCCCCGTATCTGCGGGGCTTTTAATGATGATACTGAATTCGATCAGTTTATCGGAGTACGGCAGTTGGCTGTGCAATTTCCCTGGCTGCCGTTCTGCTCACCATCATCGCATTCCTCGTACTCTTCATCGACGTGGCCATCGCCGCATCTTGGCGCGAGCTTGCATTTCTCCGTACAGGTTCCGTATTTGCCGGTATTGTTTTTTGTACCCAAATCGCATTCTTCGTCATTGGTTGTATCCAGTACGGCATCGCCGCATCTTGGCGGCAGGTAGCTGCAGCCGAGACCACAGCTGTTGTACGCTCCGTCATTGACGCCATTGTCGCAGACTTCGCCGAGCCATTTCTGAACGAATCCATCACCGCAGTACGGACGTTTGCAGGAGCTCAGGCAATTGTCTTCTTCATCGGCGTTGCCATCATCGCATTCTTCGTCGCTTTCGACGATGCCATTGCCGCAGCCGACTTTGAGACAGTTAAAGAGACATTTGGAGCCTTCTTTTCCATTATTTTCGCCTTCATCACACTGTTCATGGCCTTCGACTTTGCCGTCCCCGCATTTGCTGTCGCTGTATTTGCAGTCCTTGCCGCACCAGGTTTCGCCGTCGCATTCCTCATATCCTTCGCGTTTGCCGTTGCCGCAATAGGGTTTGATTTTGCATTCCGAACACCCCTTCTTGGCAGCATCATCGAGTTCTGCCTGTGTCGGATGCGCAGGATCGGCAAACGCGATGGGATCGCATTCTTCTGCGCCGCGCACGAGGCCGTCACCGCAGACGGATGAGCAGGTTGCTTTGCCGGCATTGACAAATCCCGAAAGAGAAAGCTGGAAGGAAGATCCCGTCATCATGCGTTCGGCATTGAACAGCGTGACGTTATAGATGCCGCCTTCATAAACATCGAATCTGGGATCGTAATTCTTGCCGGTATCCTTGTATTTATCGCTCTTCAGCACGCCGGTTTTCGTTCGGCTTCCCTGCATGCCGCCGAGATCGACGAACAATTTGTTGTTCAGGAATACCCAGACATCGTCGTTGCCCTGGAATGAGAGCTCTTCGCCGCCTTTATACTGGAAATACGTTTTGATTTCGGTCGTAAATCCACCGATATCGAGCTCGTCGCAGTTTCCGGCACTGCAGTATCCGGATTTATTGATGGGTACGAAGTTTCCGATGGGCATGTCTTCGCCCGAGGCAGTCTGCGCATGCATGGCGCCGGCGCCGCATGCAAAGTCGGAACAGGGTTTGGACGAGTCAAACCGGTAAACGCCCTTTTCCTTATTAAAGAGGAAAAGACGCAGGTGAGACTGAACGAGGCGGTTGACGCCGGGTTCATAGCGATACCAGTAGTGATAGGAACCGCCGCACGAAAGATGATGGGCTACCGTGGGACTTGAACCGGCGTCGGCATTGGTGCATTGAGTCTGGATCGAATTGAGCACCGGTTTGCCCTCGCTGTCGAGTGTGTCATGGACCATGCCGTCACATCCGGAGCCGCCGTAGCGCTGAAAATCGGGGAATCCACGGCCTGCGGAGACGCGGCCGGAACACTCAGGATCTTTGGCAATCATACTGTTGATGAATGCCTCCGTCATATAGCCATCGCCGCTGCCTGTATGTGAGTAGTTAATAAAATCATAGTAATTGGCCGGGACATCGATGTAATCGGGGACGGTATTCTGGAAATCGGTGCACGTCCATCCGCTTTCCTTTTTGCAATCCGCAGAACACCCGTCACCCGATATGGTGTTGCCGTCATCGCATTCCTCGCGGATATCATTGGGAAGCATCCACATGGTAATGCCATCGCCGCAAATGGGTTTGCACGAACCGGATGATTTGCAGCTGAACATCATTTCCTTGCGGCAAAGCGGGTCGCAGCCGTCGCCGGCGACGATGTTTCCGTCGTCGCATGCTTCACCTTTGTCGAGCGTACCATCGCCGCAGTCCCCTTTGATGCAGCTTGCCCCCGGTGTCGGACAGCGCCATCCCGGAGTAATGATGCCGTTTTGGCATCCTTCCGTTTTATTGCCGGGAGCTGCAATTTCTCCTTCATCGCATTCTTCGGCCCCTTCGAGTTTCCCATTGCCAAGGGTCGCCGTCTTTGTGCACGCTGCACCAGGTGTCAGACATTCCCAGCCCATCACGATCTTGCAGTTGGCGCATCCTTCCGTCTTGTTGGTACCCTCGTCACAGGTTTCATCACCTTCGACGGTGCCGTCTCCGCATTTGGTCGCATGACAGCTTCCGCCGGCTTTGGGGCATGCAAAGCCCGATTCCCGTTCGCAGTATTTGGTGCAGCCATCGCCATCTTTGCTGTTGCCATCGTCGCAGTCTTCATCTCCTGCTACGATGTTGTCTCCACAGCCTGCGACATGGCAGTTCTTGCCGTTGGGGCAAATCCAGCCTGCTTCGATCTGGCATGATGATGAACAGCCATCGCCGTCATCCGTATTGCCATCTTCACACGATTCGCTGCCTTCGATGGCCCCATCTCCACAAACGACAGGATGACAGTTTTTTCCATCCACACAGACGTAGCCTGTTTCAGGTACACAGTACTGCGAACACCCATCACCGTTGGCGCGGTTGCCGTCGTCGCACTGTTCGCCTTCATCCAGAGTGTCATTGCCGCAGTTCAGGGAAACACACGGAGAACCGGCTGTTTCACAGAAATAGCCGTCTTCAGTTTTGCACTGAGCAGAACAGCCGTCGCCATCGTCCGGATTCCCATCATCACAGGTTTCTTCGTGCGTGATCTGTCCGTCACCACAGTAAAAACTGCGTTTGCATTCCAGCGTGCAGCCATTGTAATCAGCACTCGTATCCGTACCGTTTCCGTCGCATTCTTCACCATTATCCCGGTCTATCTGCTCGAATAAACCATCGCCGCAATAATGCGCCCACTGACAGTTTCTTGCACACAGCTCTTCATTTGTCTTGGTATAATCGACGGCAAGATCCCCGGCATCGCAGACTTCGTTATCTTCGACGATATTATTGCCGCAGGATTTCGGAATGCAGCTGTAGCCTGGTTCTTCGCAGCTGTAGCCGTCTTCAGTCTGGCAATCCGATGAACAGCCATCGTCGCTTTCTGCGTTGCCGTCGTCACAGGTTTCATCGGCGTCCAGCTTGCCATTTCCGCATTCTGCAGATGCCGTGCAGGGTTCGCCTTCGGCTTCACAGGTATATCCGTCTTCGATTTCGCATTTGGATGAACAGCCATCGTCGCTTTTGCTGTTGCCGTCATCGCATGCTTCTCCGTTTTCGATTTTCCCGTTTCCGCATTGAACAGCTTTACTGCAGGCTTTGCCGGCGGTTTCACAGATGTAACCGTCTTCAATTCTGCAATCCGAAGAACATCCATCGCCGGCACTTTTATTGCCATCATCACAGGCTTCGTCGTCTTCGAGTTTCCCATTTCCGCATTCAGCGGCCGCAGGAATATCCTGTTTGGTGCATGCGCCTCCTTCCTTCGGACACGTATAGCCATCCTCGACATTCAGACAGTCTGCAGAACAGCCGTCGCCGCTTTCTGTATTGCCATCGTCGCAGGCTTCGTCACCTTCAACCTGACTGTTGCCGCATGCTTTAACCGCATCTTCGCCGCTGCTGTCATCGCCGCAGCCATAAAACATCATGCAGCTCAGAGCTGCCAGTATCATCCATTTTTTCGACATGATTATCTCCTAAGTCCATACCCGTTATGGGAACAGCCCGGTTATCATAGCAAAAAAAAGATAATAACTGTAGCCAGGAACGCATCTGCGTCTTTTATTGTGAGCTACGACATACAAAAATAGACCATGCCGTAATGAACGATCGTCCCAAGAACGATGAATACATGGAATATTTCGTGACAGCCAAATCGGGGATTATTGCGTCCCGGCCACTTGAGCGCATAGAGAACGCCTCCAATCGTGTAGAATATGCCGCCCCCGGCCATCCATAAAATAGGAACCAGTCCCGCATTCTGCCACACAAAGGGTATCGAAATCACGCTTACCCAGCCAAGACCCAGATAAATACCTGCCGTTACCCAGCGCGGTGAATTGATCCAAAAAAATGAAACAAGTCCGCCTGCAATCGCCAGCCCCCATATGATGGACAGCAATACAGTGCCGACCGTGCCGTTCAGAATGGTCAGACAAAGGGGAATATAAGTTCCCGCAATCAGAAAATTGACTGCGATATGATCGAACTTCCTCAGCGCGATGCGCCCCTTCACGCTCGTATTTACGCTATGATAAAGCGTACTCGCCGTGTAGAGCATTATCATGGTCAGACAAAATATCCCGTAACCAATGTTATTGCCGACACTGTGTACCGGGATGGTCTTGATCAAAAGAAAAATGGTTCCAATGATTGCCAGAATGATCCCAATCCCATGCGTAATGGCTGACCAGGGTCTGAGGCCATCGTAGGGATTGCGTCCCTTCTCCATCGGGCGTTTTGAGGAAGTATTTGAATCAAATGAGGTATCCATATCTGAACTATTATTATTCTACAAAGTGGCGATTGTTTGGCAAAATCCGGTTCAGAATACTACGTCGTTGTCATCAATTTGTCACGGATGGCCGGGCTATCTGCGATACGCCCGGCTCCCATGCCTTACGCGCTGACGCTTGTTACGGCATGGGGTGCGCCCTGTTTCGCCTGCGGCTCAATACGGGCGCCTGTACAGACGTGTCGCGACACGTCCCTAACCACCGATCATTCCGCATCCCGCATCCCGCATCCCGCATTGTCGTTGCCGGAATCCATTGGGTATTCTGCTATTATGTGGTAATGACTGAACGATTGGGTTTGCCTCAGTCCCATTCATTGCCGATGGTTCGGTTGAGGATGAATCAATCATCAGATTTAGAAATTCTGTTTATTTTCCGGAGGATGCAGCATGCAAAATTTTGATTATCAGACACCGACGAGATTGATCTTTGGCAAAGGTGTGATTGAAAAACTGCCTGAAGTTATGGCAGCGATCGGCAAAAGGGTACTCCTGACCTATGGTGCAGGCAGTATTAAAAAAATTGGGCTTTATGACAAAGTCCTTGAACTGTTGAAAGACTTTGAAATCACTGAACTTCCTGGAATACAGCCGAATCCCAAATACGATCCGAGCGTTCTGGATGGAGTCAGACTGTGTAAAGAAAATCATATCGATGTCATTCTGTCTGTAGGCGGCGGCAGTGTACTGGATTGCTCAAAAGCCATTGCAGCCGGTGCAATGTATGACGGTGATCCCTGGGATTTGATTTCATATAAAGTAAAAGCCAAAGCCGCACTGCCTATCGTCGATATCCTCACACTTGCGACAACAGGCAGTGAATATGACTGCGGCGGCGTTATCTCCCGAACCGAAACCAACGATAAAATCGGTTATATCGATCCATTGTTGTACCCGGTCTGTTCATTCCTCGACCCCACCTATACATTTACCGTTTCGAAAAAGCAGACGGCAGCAGGTTGTGCAGATGCCATGAATCACATCATGGAACAGTACTTCGTTGAAGATGCTTCATTGCTCAATGATGGATTCTGCGAAGCCGGCCTGAAAAGCCTGATGATAAATACAAAGGCTTGTCTCGCCAATCCAAATGATTATCGCGCCCGCGCTGAAATGATGTTTGCATGTACACTTGGCTGCAATGGTATATATGCACTTGGAAACAGTCCGTCCGGCTGGCCATGCCATGGTATAGAGCACGCGCTCAGCGCATATTATGATATTACGCATGGTGAAGGTCTTGCTATTATTACTCCGCGCTGGATGAAGTTTATACTTTCGGATAAAACCGTCGATCGGTTTGTGAAATATGGTGTGAATGTATTTGGTATCGATCCTGGTATGGACAAATATGAGATCGCCAATAAAGCCATCGATATGACCTATCATTTCTTTGAAGAAATCGGTATTCCCATGCATTTGCGCGATGTCGGAATCGGTGAGGAACGCATTGGTGAAATGGCACACCACATCGCAGTCAATGAAGGACTGGATCATGCCTTTGTGCCGCTTACCGAAAAAGATATTGCAGAGATTCTCACTGCATCATTATAATATTAATATAATCGATAATATTATATAATTGCGCACTCATCTGGCTTCAACGACCGCTTTCAACGGCCGTTTTCCCCGCCTGCCCAGTGCGCAAACAGTTCCTCGAAATGTGCACGCGTTTCCTTTTCCTTGACGATGACTGCGTCGTAGCGGCTCTGGAACGCGATGCTGTACCAGCCGTCAGATAAGCTCTGAATTTCGATGATTTCATCGATCCGTTTGATCATGGACGTGCCGCTCGTCTTATGGCTTTCGTAGTGGATGCCGTCGGCAGTGACGCTGATATCAACGGTCAGATCGAATGCGACCGTAAACACGTAGTCCATTTCGACATGCAGATCGTAATGGTGCTTCGTCGGTTCATCGGTTGCGTTTTGGCGCGATAATGCCTGCGTGACGTTCGATGGTCCCATAATCATGGGATCGTTCATGTCGCGGACAAAAGCCTCCGATGTTCCGCGGAAAAAGCCCTTTCCCTCGAACCAGGCTCCTTCATCGTTGGATCCGCTTTCTATGGCGTACACTGATTTATCTGCATGTTTTATGTCGAATGCGGGCCATTCCACCCGGGATTCAAAGAACCGTACGGATTCATCCAGATCGCGGGCCTTCGGCGTGTCTGCGATTGGTGCTTCAGCTGGCGAAGGTGCTGCAGCCGCAGGCTGCTGCTGTTCGGAGGGATTTTCCTGAGACGGCGAGGAATTCGAGCGAGTACATCCTATCGAAAAGATGAGCAAACCCATAATGATAACAAAACAATACTTCATGTGAGAACCTTTAACGGTTACGCGCTTCGGAAGACCGCTCTTTGTGCGCAACCGCAGCTTTAAGCAGCAAACGCGCCCCGACACGGGGCGCGTTTGTTCTATCATTACCCGCCCCTGCAGGGCGCTTTGAACTTGTGGCCGAAAACTCAGTCGCAGCTCCCGGATACCGTCGTTGAATCCACGTATTGGGGCGTGCATGAAAACCCTGTATAGGAGTCATCATCCACACAATCGCATCTGTAGTTCATGCGGATTGCATAGGACGCGTCACCATCGACAAACTCATAGCAGTAACTGCGTGTTTTGCTGCTGTAATATTCTTTCGGTTCGAATATGCCTTCATCATCAACATAGATGTAACTGCACCAGGCTGTATCCGAGGGGGTATTCTTGTTGCTGCAGTTGAAACCATCGACATATTCTGCAGGACACTTATCTTCTTCCCATGTGGTTCTTTCAGCAAACCAGCGACAATCGCTATCCCTGCAGATACATCGTCTGGAAAATACATTATGTCTGTCATACTCCACTTCGTGGCCGGATCCTGGTGCATCACCATCTACCCATACAGATACTTTGTAATTTTCACAGTAAGCTTTAAGCAGACCGGCATTCTCGGGGGTACAGGTACAATCGTCTTTTGCATCGAGATCCCATTCTGCACAACCAACGGAACATTGCCCGCTCTCGCATTCGTGTGCTGCGGTCACCTGCCAGTATAGCTTATCACTCTTGAATTCGCCGGGCTGGCTTGCAAAAGGCGGCAGGCATGTTTCGGTTACGTACCATTCGGCCATTGCCTCCCGGGAATCTTCCAAATAATCCCTATTAAAACATCGGCCTTGTGTTTCGCCAAATGTGGTGCACTCCGAATCATCGGCAAGCAGATCCAACCACTCCGTAAGGTCTGCTTCATACTCTAAATTATGATCACAACTGGCATCATCTACGCAGTATTTGTATCCCGAACAAGCACTCTTTGTCAGGCTGCCGCTTGAGCAAGTGTATTTGTATCCATCCTCACAGAAGTTATCGGAACTATCCGTACACGACATGTTCGTTCTGCATTCATCCCCGTCGCAGCCATTGGCACAGGACGTTCCCGAACCCCAGCTGCCATCTGAATAGATATATGCTTTTTCGCCGATGCACATCTTGTCGCCATCGGAATGCGCGACGATTCGGCAGGATTTCCCCCTGCTGTCGCATCCGTTCGGGCATTCTGTTCCGGCATCGTACCTGTGCTCTGTTTCGGAATATTTGTATACTTTCCCAAACACACAAATATCTCCGTCGGGGACTGGAGGTACCTCTGTATTGCATTCCTTTGTTTCTGTGTTGCATCCGAGCGTCCCGCAGTCAGTCCCCGTTCCCCAGGAGCCGTCAGCACATACGTAAGCTTTGTTGCTTTCGCATTTCTTTTCGGTTCCTGTGCACTCCGGCGGTACCTCTGTATTGCATTCCTTTGTTGAATCGTTGCATCCGAATTCTCCGCAATCCGTCCCTGTTCCCCAGGAGCCGTCAGCACATACGTAAGCTTTGTTGCTTTCGCATTTCTTTTCGGTACCTGTGCACTCCGGCGGTACCACTGTATTGCATTCCTTTGTGGCATCGTTGCATCCGAGGGTTCCGCAGTCGGTACCCGTTCCCCACGAACCGTCAGCGCATACGTAAGCTTTGTTGCCTTCGCATTTCTTTTCGGTTCCAGTGCACTCCGGCGGTACCACTGTATTGCATTCCTTTGTGGCATCGTTGCATCCGAGGGTTCCGCAGTCGGTACCCGTACCCCACGAGCCGTCAG
>JAFRYG010000204.1 GCA_017441205.1 Pseudomonadota bacterium | reverse complement strand
TCTATGCAGGCAGGGATTCCTCTTTGGTGCTTGTGTCTGGTGACCGCTCCAAGTCTATAGCTCTATGCAGGCAGGGATTTCTCTTTGGTGCTTGTGTCTGGTGACCGTTCCAAGTCTATAGCTCTATGCAGGCAGGGATTACCGGTCCAGGGTTCGCAATAAGGGGAGCACACTGCATGACCGGGGATTTGGGTTGGACGGCGCGTTGGCGGGCGGGAAGGGAGCGTGAGGTAACCCTGGGCTACCTGGTATTATGTCCAAAATAGTATTGTGCTGGATGTTGGTTTGTTGTGGCTTACGAAATACAATTCATCTGCATAACCTACGTTGATGGAGAGACGGAACTGGAATGTCGTATTCTAAATAACCTGACTCCCGGAAAACTGCAGAAATCTGGACAATTGTCTGAAAATCGCCTTGGTTGGGGGAAACATCAGAGCAGTGTGAAGCGATAGCGTAACCTGAGAAAATTGAGAGTCTCTCCAAAATTCATCCAGAAGGCTGAAAGGAAACAAGCAAGAATAAAAGAACTCAACATTCCCGAAGCTCCAAGCCAACTCAACACCCTTGGAAATATAAAGCTTTCAAAACACCTAATACTTTTTGGTTGTTAAAGTAATGGGAGCAACAAAGATATCGTAATGTCCCGTTTTAGCCCAGTCGTCAGCGTAGGTCAGTACAGCGGTGTTTGTACCAGGAATACAGCCAATATGCGGTTCATTGGACTGTCCATTTTTTTCTGAGGCGGCATTATCCGGTGAATTGGTCCGTTTTTCAGCAATGAGTGTTTTATCGGAAGATGAAACCTGAGGCCAGTCGAGTTTCCCGTTGAGATCGTAAGCAAGGCGCCGCATGATATTGCCGGCAGAAGCATCGTACCAGACAAACGATGTGTGTCCGGATTCGTTTATACATACGGTTGGCTGTATGTAGTTCGTTTTTTTCATGGTTGAGACCATCATGGGAGAATCGACAGAATTGCCATTGCCGTCAAAAGATGCCGCTTTAATGGCCTTGGTCGTCCAGTCATTGTCCGCCCAGGTAATCACAATTTTACTGCCGTCCCTCTTACCGGAAACAGCAGGGGTCGTCTGATCGCCTGAAGAAGTATCATTTACATTTTTGATCTTTGTTTTATTGGTCCCATCGGGATTCAGGAATCTGACATGGACATCTTTCGCCTTATTGCCGTCGATATCATCCTCCCATGTCACGACAATCCGGTGGCTATCATCCATAAATATATCAGAATGTACCTGGCTGCTGTTGGCTTTTATCGAAGTCTCGTCATCAAATACCAATCGTTCCGCAAAAAGTTCCGTTCCATCGGCATGATATCCACGAATCATAATACGGGACACCTCATCATCATTAGCATCCTTCAAATGGGTGCTCGTCCAGGATATGACATAGGTACCGTCTGAAGCCATGGCAATGCGGGGCTCGGTTTGCTGGCCTTCTTTATTCTTCGTGTTGACTGTTTTTGACGTATCCCATTTGGGGGAACCGTCTGCATTATAGGCACGCATCAGAATCTCATAATTCCCGTCGGCTTCTTTGTCATCTGTCCAGACAACAACGAAGTTGCCATCTTTATCCATGGCAACATCGGGCTCGTACTGAGGCCCTTTTGTGGTTTTATTCACTACAAACTGTTTGCCTTCACCAGCGCCATTGGGATCCGCGCATCCATAGGGCCGGAAAACCTGAGCATGAATGTCTGTTGAATAGCTGCTGGTTGGCGATTTTTCGCTCCATACAATGACAAAACCACCATTCGGACGTACTGCAACGCGTGGTGCAGTACGATTATTGACATTCAAATCATCCACGATGAAAGGAATGAATTTATATGTTTTGTTATCTGACTTTTCTTCTTTATATTGATTTAAATGCGAAAATGTAAAATCAACCTTTACTTTGTTATTGACATATCCAATATCACTTTCTGATACACCTTCCGTGTATTTATGATATTTAGTATCACTCGCGTAGAAATACAGGTCCGAATTATTCGTATTGTAACTATTATTCTTATCCCAGATTTCCGAACAGTGGAATTTCGGTTTGCCATCTTTGGAAAATACAGTGGACTTAACTTCAGCAGGCTCATCCTCAAATAGAGTTCTCGAACTGAGTGTGATGGTATTGTCCTTTGGATCCAGTTCCAATACTTTTACCCATCCGTTCCCACCATGTCCGGCTATATCCGTACAATTGTTGCTGCACTTGGTCGTATTCTCATTACAGGGACCTTCTCTTTGATAATCGACCAGGAAATGATACAAAGTATTCCCGTTATAACCTTTTTCTGACAGCCGGTTGTCGCTGGAAACATGACCGCAGGCAGAAAAAACTATGTTGGAATGTCTTCTCAGCAGGTAAGCTCCCAACTCTGCACCTGTACTGCCAGGACGTGCCTCTGCTGGTATCGGCCTGTTCGGAATATAAATTCCTTCCAGTCTTGTATCCGGACCATTGATATACTCTCCGGTCTTTGTTGGGCGTTTTATAATTCCATGGGAAACGACAATGACTTTTTTGTCCCTGTTTTCCTCTGCATTCAGCAAATCATTTGCCCAGCAAACGACTTCATTTCGTGGCGCATATTCAAGACTCAGAAGTAAGAATTTCTGCCCGCCAGCCTCAAAATTAAAATATGTATTGTGTCCCTGATAATTGCCGCCATATCCTGGAAGTTTTTTCAGATAGTTTTCATCAAAATATTTGGTAAATAATGATTGTGTACGTTTACCTGTACCAACATTATCTTTGGTGTGATTATTACATGAAAACTTTTGATAATCATGGTTGCCGTTGACCAGTGAAAAAGGAATTTTGGCATCCAGTAAATATTTATGTGCAGCTTTGGCAATTTTCCACTGAAAATCCTGATTGTTATCTGTGATATCACCTAAATGTGCAACCATTTTCAGGTTCTTAAAGTCCCCCTTCTGGTATCTATTTTTAATCCATTCCATCTCCTTGTGATATAATGTCGTTTTAGGCGGTTCGGCAGATGCCGGATAATACCTCAATGTATTCCCGCTCGTATCTTTTGCAGGTTTCCCATTACTGTCCTTGGGGTTTACCATTTCGATACCTGGAAAACTATTGTTCCATGTATTCTTCTTGCTTCCCCAGTCGTTGTAATAATATCCTGCACAATTGCTGGTGAGCAGACCGGTATAATCCTGCGTGTCCGGTACCAGAATAATTGTAAATGGCTCACATGATTTTGAATTGGGATCACCGCAATTGTAGACGCATTTTCCATTTTTGCAGGACTTTGCTTCACCCGAGGATTCACATTTTTCGGATTTCACCCAATAGGTACAGTCATCCTCCCGAGTAAGACACGATTCGACATTTTTCCCGTCATCCGAACATCTCGTTTGACCAGCATCACACTGATGGCACGTGTCATCACACTTTGCTGTCGTTACATTACAGATCTCTTTGGAACTGCATGATGTACTTTTCCAGCCAAGACAACCATCCTGCTCGACGCAGGTCAGTAAGGATGACAAATCGTCGCTGCATTTTTTGTCATTCAATGTACATTCGTCATGACAATCCGCTTTACATTCAACATCATCACCATCATCGACACATATTGTTCCTTCGGGGCAGGTCTTATCATTGATATAAATCGGGCATTGATTTTCATCCATCCCATTGCAGATAACAATCCCCGTCTTGTCTGAATTACATCTGGCTGTACCAAGATCGCAGGAATCAGCACATTCCTCTTCGATACACCTGCGTTGTTTGGCATCACAAATTGTACCTGTCGGACATGTATTTACCCCCCACTCAAGACATGTATCCGTATCAAAATTATTGCATATACGATAATCATTGCCCGCGCATTCAAATGCATCCTGTGTACATTCATCTGCACATTTATCAACGCAAACATTTCCTTCACAATGTTTGTCCTCGCCGCAGCTTTCTGCTGCAGACCAGTCTGTGCATTGATCCTCATTCCGAATACATGTTTTTATCAGGGCACCTTCACAAACGACATCACCCTCTGTGCACTTGTCGACACACCCATCGACACATTTATCACCGCTGCAGTGCTTTCCTGTACCACACGAAGCGGCTTTTCCCCAAATCCGACAGCCAGTCTGACTGTCCGTTTCGCATGCCACAATATCGAAACCGTCACACCTGGTTTCATAATTTGCGCATTCATGGATGCAATTACCAGGCTGAGGCGCAGTGTCCTGCCCTTTTTGCCCCGTTTCTTCTGCATCGTTCGAACAGCCGGCCGAAACGACCGCAATACATAATAACCACTTCTCAATTCTCATTGCTGACCTCAACGATTTTGGCTGTTTAACCCGCGTGGATATCAATGTTCCAAAGAATTTGTCTTTCATTTTCTTTTATACTCATAGGGAAGACTAAGTAAAACCGCTGTCCGGGGAATACCCGGAATCTGAGTGCACAGAGACTCTCGCAGACAGGAACGATGCAAGGATATGTGCGGTAACGGAGCCTGTTTCCTCCGAAATGCCTGTCAGGCGCTATTGATTATGAATGTTTGTTACTACCTGACTATTATCCCCGGCGATGGATGACGACAAGCGCTGTGATACTCATGGCTGTGAGCAATGCCACCAAGATGCCCAGAAATACTCCATCTTTCTTTTGAATATTGTTCGTTTTTCATCCTGATAGGGCATGCAGAATTCAGAGTCCTCACAAAGATCTCGGCATTCGGTTTTGGAGAAATACAATGGATTGTATTCACATGGAGCATACTCTGAATCGCCGGAGCCACCAAATGGTCCGCAATCTGCCAGAGCTGTGTTTAATGGTATTGCAAGGAATAAAAATGAGAGGTTGGCTGTGCAGGCAATATCGAATAGATTGCCGGTGAATCTGCCGCGTGGAATTGCGCACTTAGTCGCAGACATGAAGCTGACTTTTCTAGTTTTGTCTAAACCTGATAATTTTGTATTCATAGGTTTTCTCCCGTACCATGGCGGAGTAATTCAGAACTGTGCATAAAATACTGGCTGTTTTATCAGGCAATTCTAGTTGAAAGACAACAATTAAACGTATAATTCACAATTTTTGATGCGGAATGATTAAGAACGCATGATGCGTTGATTTGGCGGCCTATGGCATGTGCCATACGGCCTGCCATCTTCGGGCTATCGTGCTGAGAGACCGTTCGTTCGAACTTCTCTGCATGATACGCCCTTTTGCGCTCGCCTGTGCGCGCTGCGCATACGGCTCGCGGCGCTGCCGCTCAGAATTGAGGATATATCCCGAAATAGCCCAGGACGATACCGAAAGTATAGGAAAAGTAATTTGCTGCCAGTTAAAATGAGAATGGGCGTTTGAGATCTTTCAGGTATTTTTTGTAGATGATCCATTCGACGACGACGACAACGGCTTCGATGGGCAGTTCAAACAAGGCGCGATGCCAGCTCAAATGCGTCATGCACCACAGAATGAGCAGAACCACACATGGATTGGTTATCACCTGTACCAGTACGACTGTCAGCAGATTCTTACGTCCGCGAATGCCCGCAAAAAGTGCAAATGATGTTTCCAGAAGGATGGTCAATCCAAGGCAAAAGGCCAGTGTTTTGATGAGGTAATCCATGGGGGGCTCTAATTCGTAATTCACAATGCATAATTCACAATGCATAATTCACAATGCATAATTCACAATTAGCCTGGGCAAGGATTTGCGAAAGGGCCCACAGCGTCATCGGCATGGTCATATTAAAACAGAAAACGGCCAGCACACCTGCCGCCGGATAATCCGAAAATGCGTAGAGCAATGCGGCCAGACTGAGCCTGACGCATACCGTTTTGCGTATGCCGAATTTGTTCGACAAAACGCCGCCGAGAGCTTTGCCCAAAACAAGTGCAGCAACGCAGGGTAACTACGATAAATAATGCTGCAATTGCTCCTATCGTCAGGGCTTTCCCGATGCCGGATGATATGTGGAAAGAAAGCGGAACGTTCTGGCTGACAAAGGTGTAGAACGCGGCGGCACCGGCGCGTCGGCCTTAGTTTCGGTTCGATTCAAATTCGCCAGCGGGTTCCTGATCGCTCACATATTTGGGCGACGGACCGTATTTGTTGTCTTCCTGCGAGCCATCTTTCGCCCAGAATACAAAGACGACAATCAGAATACAAATGGCGACCAAAGCATAGATGGCAATGAGTATAGTCAATACCACCGGTGTGTTTTCGTTTGGATCCGGCATGAGCACTATCGGGAGTATCACCAAATACCATAATCCGCTGTGGCCGGTATCGTGAAGTCGCCGGATGCCGACCGGCGCAATCATCAGATTGACGATGAATTCACTGATTTCGAGAATGATTGGGAAACCGGCAATCTTTGAAACGCCGAGATTAACGAGATTGATGAAGAATCCGAAAAGAAAGAACCACCAGAATTCGGATCGCCTTGAACGCCCCTTAATGACAATCAGTTTATTGAAGGCGAGCTTGAGGGCTTCCGGAAAAGATAGACTGGGTAATTGTGTCATGACTTGTCCTGCTTCTGTTATACTCATCCCCCTCTTTGGAATTTACGCTTTAATATTTATGAATGTCAATGAAGGGGATGAGCAAAATGCCGTTCCGGGAGGCGCGGAACGTTTGTGGTGAGACTGGCTCAGTCAAAAATGGTGCAAAGATATAAGCAGATTCGGAGAGCCGGACCTTATTTCCCGCAGTATAGTGATTAGGAATTTCTATCTGCCGACGGAGTATTATTCCTGTGATGAATGACAGAGCGCGAGGTGATACTCATGGCTGCCGGAATGCTACAAAATGCCCGGAATACTCCATCTTTCTTTGTATTAAGATTTCAGGCAGTCAGGCATTGGCTCAGAATTGAGGATATATCCCGAAATAGCCAAGAACGATACCGAAAGTATAGGAAAAATAATTTGCTGCCAGCGAAAATGCGAAAGGGCGTTTGAGATCTTTCAGGAATTTTTTGTAGATGATCCATTCGACGACGACGACAACGGCTTCGATGGGAAGCTCAAACAATGCGCGATGCCAGCTCAAATGCGTCATGCACCACAGAATGAGCAGAACCACACATGGATTGGTTATCACCTGTACCAGTACGACTGTCAGCAGATTCTTACGTCCGCGAATGCCTGCAAAAAGTGCAAATGCTGTTTCCAGAAGAATGGTCAATCCAAGGCAAAATGCCAGTGTTTTGATGAGGTAATCCATGGGGGGCTCTAATTCACAATGCTTAATTCACCAATGCGTAGTTCACCAATGCTTAATTCGTAATGATCGTTGTCAGAGACGTTCCTTGGAACGTCTGTACTGAATCATTACCAATTCGGCATTACGCATTACGCATTATTATTGCGTACTGCCTTTAAGCCGATGATCAGGAGGATGCCGGACAGAATGGATGCAATCATCCCGCACCAGCCATACGAAAGCATGGGTTTGTCGAACAGAAGCGTTCCCATAAATCCCATAAAGAGCGCGCAAGTCAGTGTACCAAATGCGAAGCCTTTAGCCTGGGCAAAGATTTGCGAAAGTGCCCACAGCGTCATCGGCATGGTCATATTAAAACAGAAAACGGCCAGCACACCTGCCGCCGGATAATCCGAAAATGCGTAGAGCAATGCGGCCAGACTGAGCGTGACGCATGCCGTTTTGCGCATGCCGAATTTGTCCGACAAAACGCCGCCGAGAGCTTTGCCCAAAACGAGTGCAGCAATGAGAAAGATTCCCCAGTGCCACTGGGATTTCCATTCGAAGGACTGCGTAATCCCCACATAGGAACGCAGGGTAACTACAATAAATAATGCTGCAATGGCTGCTGTCGTCAGGGCTTTTCCAACGCCGGATGATATGCGGAAAGAGAGGGGCACATTCCGGCTGACAAATGTTCGTTCCCTGAGCATTTGATAGCCAAAGATGACGGCTGCACAAGCGAGCATGAGGCCAATGGGAAGCATCGTAACATATCCCCTCGTCTGACCATAGGCCACGCCCAGAAACAGTCCCAGCGCACCGGGGGAAACAAAGACGCCCAGCGGGCCGCTTTTGGCTCCCGATACATTGAGGACATCAATGCCGCCGCCCATGTGAAACATGGCATTGCCGATGCCCGCAATCACTGCGGCTCCCAGTACCAGTTTCATATTAAACGCAGCAATGCCCACGCCCGCAATCACAATCAGACAGCCAATTGCAGAAACCAATGCATTACGGTTCCATTTGTCTGCAATCATGCCGATGGGCATCTGGCAGGCAAAGGCGAAGAAATTATATAAAATGACTGCGAGAAGACCGTCAGGGGATGGCCAGAATCTGCTCGTAACGAGGCAGCCGCATGCAAAATCAACGCAAAAATGTGCGCAGGAATAGATGGCCAGCTTCCCCCGAAATGCCTTCAATGCATTGTCACTCATGAATGTTCGCTATCCGTCTGAGTATTATTATTTCGGTGGACGAAGACGAGGATGATAAGACTCGCTGCTGCAAGCAGGGTCATCAATACCCCAAAAATACTCCATTTGGTATCGTAACTCATGGGGATGGATGCACAGTAACTATCGTAACAATTTTCGGAGCAGAGCACGCGGCAGATGTCGTTTTTATCCGCATCTTTCATGCAGTTCCTTCCGCATTCCGATGTCAGGATGGTATTGATGCAATTCGCGCTGCAGTATTCGTTTTCCTGCACATTTGTAAGTTGTGAACAATCGGGATCCTGCGGCAAAAATCTGGCCAGACATTCCTGGTTATTGCTGCTGCATTGCGCCTTTAGATTTGTACACTGTTCTGTGCATCGGTTTTTCAGATCATCAAACGCCGAAGATGGAAAAGCGCCCTGCCAAAAACCGCCGAATACTGTTCGCTGGTTGTCCTGGTAAAGCGTACAGTAATCCGAATTCATGCAGAAATCGTGACATTCGTCCAGGGGCAAATACCAGGAATTGTTAAGACAGTGCCGCTCATGATCGTATTCCTCGTAATAATTTGGGCCGCATGCAGGTCCAGCATCTGCCCAGGCTGTGCTTCCCGACAACGCTGGGAATACGAATGAAAGGATGATTGCGCAGGCGATGCCGATTGTCCTGAAGCTGACGAATATACTTCTGGGCTCTGTATTTTCAGGCATAACAGCGCTATTTCTTTTGTCAGGTTTTAAAAATGAAGTGTCTTTCATGATTTATTCTTAGTTGGGAAAGCTGAATGATACCAGCATAATTATTGTACTGTAATATTAGAGAATACATTTGAGAATGCAACAATGAAAATGTAACAATGCACGTATGGCGGAATGGCTGCAGATTCATGATGCATGGATGCGGCGGCCTTTGGCTGACGCCATACGGCCGCCCAATCGGCTATTTGCCTGCGGCAAATACGCCGATTGATATTTTTTACCATTGTGTTGACAGATTTAGTGCTTGGAGCTTAGAGAACACTGCCATTCTTCAGGCTCAGAGCTCAATGATGGCATCTTTCATACATAACCATAATATATATCGTCATCAGGATGTGAATATATGATTCAATCGAAAAAAGCAGTCTACGCCGGAACCTTTGATCCGCCGACATTCGGTCACATCGATCTGATTCGGCGTGCTTGTCAGTCGTTTACGCACGTCGTCGTGGCCATCGGTGTGAACCCCAATAAGAAAGCCATGTTTTCGACCGATCAGAGGCTCGTTTTTTTGCGGGAATCCCTGAAGGATTGTTCAAACGTTTCGTGCGATACATACGACGGGCTGCTCGTCGATTTTTGCCGCAAAATCGATGCGCGCGTGATTATTCGTGGGCTGCGGGCCGTTGCGGATTTTGAATACGAATTCCAAATGGCTCTGGCCAACCGCGATCTGGCCCCCGAAATCGAGACATTCTTTTTGATTGCTGCGACGGACAAGCTCTTTCTGTCAAGTTCTGTCGTCAAGGAAATCGCAGCCTGCGGCCGGGATATTACGCCATACGCTCCGGAATGCGTCGTTCGTGCGATGAAAGAATTGATGCGGTCATAATGCATTTGCATAGGAAACATTTGGGGCGTATCGGCGCGCCGATAGCCCCAAAACGAAGCCGTGCTTCATCCTTTTTGGGTGGCCAAGGATAATGACACCACACACTTTGTTTCTTCTGGGATATGTGGGATGAATGTGGCGTTACAAAAAATCGTACGTCCAAGTGAAACAAATCTGATCTCAATGGCATCACTGTAATGAAGGAATGGTTCCTTCCTGTTTTGGGAGATCAGTATGTATTCATCCGGATTTGTCTGACGCCCGGTGCCCAATATAATGTACGGACGACCGAGGGCCGGTTTGCAGCGGCAACGATTCCCGGACGCGGGGGCGACTGCTGGAGCACCGTACACGCCAGGCACATCGGGATGCTTTTTTTTACGACGCCTAATGTCGGAAAGAGGGCAGTGTGCCAAGACCGTGCGTATTTTGGGTTAGGACGGCGAGTCGGCGGGTGGGAATAGGGGGGCGGTAACCCTGGTTACCAGTAATAGCAATAAAACTACAATGTGCTACATGTGGGTTGATGCTAGGGGGATGGATTGGGGGATTTTCCATGGTCATAACAGTAGCAAGTACTTTTGTGAAAGCGTAACTCATAATCATAACGAGCTTATAGCTTTTAGCGTTAAATGCATTATTCCGATCCTTTAGCAAGGAACTATGTGATTGTTTGACTCATAACACCCAGCTTCCAACTTCCCACTGATGTTAAAAAATACTTGCATCATTATTTAATGTTGGCGCATATGTAGGTGTGTGTGGTTTTGGGGAAGGAGAGAAGTCATACAAAGATCTCAAAGAGGAATAGCATGGAAAATCGAGTTTTTATAATTGCTTTGCTGGGAACTCTGGCCTCATTTGCCGCAGGCTGTGCCGACGATCCTGACATCAAGGGCGTTTCATTGTGCAATGAAGGTACGTCTGTCTGCGCGGGTGCGGCGAGTGCCAATGTGTGCCGCAATGGTGCATGGGTTAAGGAAGATTGCCCGCCTTCGTATATTTGTATCAGCAATACCGGCAGGTGCGAGCTGCAAAACAGCATACCGAATCAACCTTCATCTCCTGAGCCGTCTGTATCATCCAATACCGGATGTATAGAAGGTTCTGTGAAATGTATTGATACAAATCATATTCAAAAATGCCAGAATGGCATATTGGTCAATTATGTATGCAATACAAATGAAACATGCATAAATGGTGTTTGTTCTTTGAATCCGGGACCGGGACCTGCTGGATGTACTGATGGTAAGAAAGAATGTGTCGATGAACACCATTCAAGAAGATGTCAGGAAGGGCAATGGGTCGAAGAATCCTGTGAAAATACAGAGAGATGCGATGCCGGTGAATGCAAATCGAATATGAAGCCGGAACCAATGCCGGATGAATGTGCAGCTGATGCCCGGGAATGCGTCGATGAACATCATTCAAGAAGATGTCAGGAAGGGCAATGGGTCAATGAAACCTGTGCAGATACAGAGGTCTGCGATGCTGGTGAATGCAAACCGAATAAGAATCCGGATCCAGGCCCTGATGAATGTGCAGGCGATGCCCGGGAATGCGTCGATGAACATCATTCAAAAAGATGTCAGGGCGGCAAATGGGTCGTAGAATCCTGTGAGAATACAGAGGTCTGCGATGCCGGTGAATGCAAACCGAATAAGAATCCGGATCCAGGCCCTGATGAATGCACAGGCAATGCCCGGGAATGTGTCGATAAACAGCATTCAAGAAGATGTCAGGGCGGCAAATGGGTCAACGAAACCTGTGCAGAAACAGAGGTCTGCGATGCCGGTGAATGCAGGACGAAGACGGGACCGGCACCTGATGAATGTACTGATGGCAAATCAGAATGCATCGATGTCGATCACGAGCGCAAATGCAATAAAGGCAAATGGGTTGAGAAGGAATGTTCTGCTTCGGAATCGTGCACGAAAACAGCCTGTGAGCCATTTGACATTAAGCCTGAAGAAGTTCTTAAAACGGGAACGCTGGCGGATGTCGGCAAGAAATGCAGTGTTGAGGATTTTACCGATAACTGTGAAGACAACCAGATTATTTATTGTACGTCAGAGGGGCGAATCGGTACGGACGATAGATGTGAGATTTATAAAGAATACAGCTTCATCGATATGCGTTGTCATGTGATCAATGGCATGGCCGGATGTGTATATTACGATGATGATGGCAATCCGGACACATGTGATGCGCAGTCAGATACCATTTCATGCAATAAAGATGGCACGGTTGCCTATCACAGTGGCTGCGGCAAAGCTGAAGATGGAAAACTTTATACGATGGGGCAGTATGAGTTTTCGGAGGTCTGTGCCATGGCATGCAAGGACGGCGTCGGCTGCGTTGAAATCCCGGAAAATGAACGATGCGATGTTGCCACGCATATTGAGACCTGTGAGAACAACAGTGTCGTTTCATGTATTCACGGACGTCTGAAAAAGACCGCCTGCGGCAAACAAACCTGTCATTCATTTGCGGCTCATGGCGTGGCGCTGTGCACGGATAACACTCCGTGTGAAACGCTCGGCTCATCCAATGTCTGTCGGTATGAAATGAATGCCAGCGGTGATGACTACAATGCGTTTGATGATTCCTTTATGTGTGCCAAAGCCGAAGACAAAAAGTTGTATTCGTACAAACTCAGCAGCAGCTTTTGCTCGTATGATTGCGTGACTGACATTGGCTGTGTTCAGCCGATTAAAGGTGAAGGCGCTGATTGCAGTGAAATCACTTACGAAGAAAAATGCAGATACGGTGAGAATTTTTCTGCGGCACTTGCCTGTGTCAATGGGACTGTTGAAGCCATCTATTGCGCCAAAGGCAAAGTCTGTATGAATGAGGTGGATTCACCTACTTTTGTGGCTGGCTGCTATGATGACAGCAGCATTTGTACAAAAGGCAGTGCGGATTATACGGTATGCAGTGGTTCCGTGAATTATTTTTCAACCGTGACTTACGAATGCAAGCTCATGACGGATGATAAATATCATTATACCCCCAATACCGATAAGATGGTTTCATGTAAAAATGGCTGCAATGCCGCTGGTACGGCCTGCAAGTAATTGCGAATGAACCATTTTTAGAACTCGACAGCCATGGCCGGCATCGACACAGTTGTCATACATAGTCTATATTGTATAAGAAGCATTTGGGGCGTATCGGCATGCCGATAGCCCCAAAACGAAGCCGTATTCGGCCCCTGCGGGGGCGAATAGGCGAGTATCCATAAAACCAAGAGGAAATGCAGATGAACTCGGCTTCTTATCTTGAATCTCATTACGGATTGCTGTGTGCACTGTGCGATAATTATGCGGCCAAAAAGCCGGATGCTGCCCAAAAGTATATGAATGCGGTTCGCGAACTGGATGCGTCGGCGGATGACGATGTGCCATTTTGCAGGCTTTGCAGGGATTTTGAACTGACGCCGTTCGAAAGTGAAGTGATTTTTCTGGCGCTCGCACCTGCGCTGGATGCTGGATTTAAGCAGAAGCTTATTCGAATTCACCAGAATTTTGCGCTCTCGCAGGTCGATATTGGGCTGTCGCTGGAACTGTTCAGCACTTCGTTTGCCGAAAAGATAGAGAATCGCCGGGCATTTTTGCCATCCGGGCGGCTGATTTCGAATCATTTGTGCGAACTGACGCCCAAACCCGGTTCGGAATCGCAGCTTCAGGATATGGCGGTTTCGCTGCCGTCGAGGATTTCGAGTCACATCCTCGGGATGGATTCGGAACTGAATCTGGACGGTTTTAGCCGTATTTACTGGCCGCAGACGACGCTCGACCAGGTCATGATGCCCGAAAAGCAGCGCCATCAGATCATGGCTATCGTGAATCAGTACGAACAGTGCCTCGCTCTGAAAAAGTCCTGGCATTTTGAGGAAATCGGCGGTGGCGGACGCAATATTGTGCTGCTGTTCAACGGGCCTTCCGGGACGGGCAAAACGCTGATGTCGCAGGCGATTGCGCATACGCTGAAGCGTCCGATCATGCTCGTCGATGCCCATGAACTTCAGGCGCGCCGGAGTCTCGAGGACAATCTCGATTTGATCATGCGCGAAGCCAGGCTTCAGCGCGCGGTGCTGCTGTTCGATGACTGCGAACTCATTTTTGCAAGCAGGACGCAGGGGAACCGCGATTTGCCGCTGCTGCTGGCGGCGCTCGATGCCTACGAAGGACTCGTCATTCTGACGACAAATCTGCCGACAGTACTCGATTCCGCGCTCGACAGGCGCGTGACGCTGCAGATAGATTTTGATGTTCTGCCGACGAAATTGCGCGAGCAGATCTGGCGGCTGCACTTGCCCAAACAGCTCAAGCTGGCCGATGATGTCGATCTGCATCTGCTCGCCGATAAATACGAGTTTTCGGGAGGAACCATCCGCAATTCCGTCGTCGTCGCGATGAACAGGGCTCTTGCGGAATCGGGGCTTCACGACGGAGAACTCGTCGTAAACATGAAGCTGCTCGAAGAGTCCGCCAAAACTCAGATACGCAACAAGATTAAGAAACTCGCCGATAAGACGCTGACGACGCTGACGCTGGATGATCTGGTGCTGCCCAAAAAGGTCAAGGAACAGATTCGCAGTCTGATCGCTTCGGTGCGCAATCGGCGCACGATCTTTGAGGAATGGGGGTTCGGCGAAAAGATTACGAAGGGCAGGGGGATTTGTGCGCTGTTTCGCGGGGATTCGGGGACGGGCAAGACGCTTTCGGCCGAAATCATTGCGAATGAACTGGGAATGACGCTCTATCGCGTGCGAATTCCAGCGATCATTTCGAAATACGTCGGCGAGACCGAGAAAAACCTGGAAAAATGCTTTAGGGAAGCTGCTGCAAGCGGCGCATTGCTGCTGTTTGATGAAGCGGATGCGATCTTTTCGAAGCGCACCGAGGTCAAGGATTCGAACGATAGGTATTCCAATATGGAGGTCAATCTGCTGCTGCAGGAAGTCGAGCGTTTTGAGGGAATCGTCATTCTGACGACGAATCTGGATGCAGCGATCGATGATGCATTCGAGCGGCGTTTGAATCACAAGATCGATTTTCCGTTTCCGGAAGCGCGTTATCGTGCGCGCATCTGGAAGCGCCTGCTCCCGGCGAGCGCGCCTTTGGCCGACGACATTGACTTTGAGGTGCTGGGGCGCGATCTTGAGCTCGCGGGCGGCAATATCAAGAATTCCGTCGTGAGGGCTGCGTATCGTGCAGCCGAGCGTAATATTCCGATCGATATGGATCTTCTGGAGGCTGCGGGCATTCAGGAATATCGTGAGATGGGAAAACTCGTTCCGAATCGGGCAAATCCATGGGATTGATCATTTTACCGAAACTGATTGAAAATGCGCGCAGCAGCGGCGCAACGGGCGTCCATATTCTGCGCCGGGCGCGGCTTTGCGGCATTGAACCGAATGTTTTTCGCGCGGTGAGCGAAGGTGAGGTGACGCCCGAAATGCTTGGGTTGAGCGAGGCTTTGTGCGAAAAAAAACTGAAAAAGTTCAGGCTGGAGCAGACGGCTCGGATAGCGCACTGGCAGTCGACGGCATTTCGCGTGCTGGATGCAATAGCGAGTGACTGCATTGTGCTGAAGGGCGTTCCGCTTGGGATTCGTCTGACGGGGAGTGCTTTGTGGCGCAGTACCAGTGATATCGATATCTGGGTGCATCCGTCTGAACGCGAACATGCGGTTAAAAAGCTCGAGGATACCGGTTATCGTATTGCAGTGGAACCTCGCATGTGGTCGACGAATCAGGTACTCCTGGTTCACGATGTCCTTGCGCCGGTCGAAATTCACTGGCGGCTTGCGCCGGAGCCGTGGCCGGCTTCTGAATTCGATGAAGCATTTGCCAGACGCGGTGCGGCTACGATTCAGGGGCGCGAAATTCCTGTGCTCTGTGATGAAGATTTATGGATTCACCTGCTTTTGCATGCCCATGAGCATTATTTTGCGCTCAAAACCTTTTTGGATCTCGAGCTGGCATTGTCAGTGATGACACCGAACGAAGCGGCTGTCGATGTCTGCGGTTTGAGCAGGCTCAGCCATGTTCTCGAAACGATGGTGCATGCCTATACGGATCCGTATCGCGTTGGTCTGTGGTCTGGTGACGGGATGATCGAGGTCGCTGCTCATCGGTGGTTCGATCGTATTCTGGCTTCATCCCGGCGCGGTGAACTAGTATTCGGTGAGGATTCCAGCGTAATCGGGGCGCTGGGAGTGATTCTGAGAGCGGCTTCGATGGCGCTTTTGGATGGAAAGGCGCGCCCTGTGAAAGCTGCTTCGCAGATTTTGTTGTGCGGGCCTCATCGGGTTGGTAGATTTGTTGCGAAACATTTCAAAAATTCTTCGCAGGATGGTATCTGAAATGGCTTTATTGTTTGGCATTTTTAATAAAATGAAGTAATCTGATTACCTTGCACCGCAAGTTGCGTGTGAGATAACCATAATCAGTTAGGAGGATACTGTGGATAAACTTCAAGTGATTCAGGCTGCAGAAGAAAAAGGTGGAAAAGCCCGTCGTGAAGCCATTGAAAAATTGATGATTTATGCCCGCAATCTTGGTTGCAATATTGAAGCAGGGGGCGGTCGTATTGGGGGGATTAATTTCCGTTTTGGTGGAATCGGTTATGCGATTATGGATATCAGCACCGAAGGTGATGTCAAATTGTATGCGCAGCCGCATCCCAACAAGAATGCCCCGGAAACACTCAGCAATCGCATCAACCAGTTCCTTGAGAACCGCGAGGATCTGAAGCTGAAGAGTCATCCCATTAACTGTCATGGATTGCTGTCTCAGAAGGTCGAAGATGTTCCTTTGAGTGCTTTGATTGAATTCCTCGAAGTTGCACTTCAGGCAGTAAAAGACACCTATTATTCCTGATTCGAAAGAATTGTTTTGAAGTATTCTCTTACTGTTGTGGGAGAATACGTGCGTTTGGAGCCGTTCGTTCTGCAGTCTGCAGAATGAGCGGTTTTTTTTGTTTTTGGGATAGTTTTAAAGACGTTTTGTGCCCCGTTTTTACGGGAGAGATATGAGAGCCCCCAAAAAAAAGCTCTGTTATACGAGTGTGGATTATGTTCACCAATAATTGCAATTCTGTGCCTGGAGCCTGGAGTTTAGTGCTTGGAGCAAGTGAATGCATCCTCAAAGAACTAAGCTCTGAGCAATGAGAAACGTATTCTTTGGGACAGCATGTCCAATTTAGTCAAAAAAAAAGGCTCCCTAACGGGAGCCTTTTTTAGTGCTTTGAAGCGGAATTACTTCTTGGCGGCAGCTGCTGCGGCAGCTTTTGCAGCGGCTTCTGCAGCGGCTTTGGCTTTGGCATCGGCATCAGCTTTTGCTTTTGCAGCGGTGTCGTCAGCTTTTTTCTGAGTATCGGCTTTTGCTTTTGCAGCGGCGTCGTCAGCTTTTTTCTTGGCTTCGGATTTTGCTTTTGAAGCAGCATCATCAGCTTTCTTCTCATTTTTCTTGCTGTCGTCAACCTTCTTGTTGTCAGACTTCTTGGCTTCTTTCTTGCTCGGAAGTTCGGAAGCTACGGCTTCTTTTTCGACGGCTTCTTTGCTTTCTTCCTTGCTGAGGACCTTGACGTCTTCGCGGGCATAGCCAGCATTTTTGGCTTCATCGACGGTCATCGTCTTTTTGACTTCATCCTGCTCGAGGATCAGGAAGACGACGCGACGGTTCTTGGCGGCCTGTTCGGCAGTTTCTTTCTTCTGGCCAGCGGCGAGCGGTTCGACTGGCTGAGTCATGCCGTAGCCCTTTGCGACCATACGATCTTTCTCGACGCCGAGTTTGACGAGGCGATCGTAGACAGCTTTTGCACGGTTTTCGGAGAGTTTCTGGTTCTTCTTGGCATTGCCGGAGAGGTCGGTGTGGCCCTGGATCTCGACTTTCTTGATCTGGGGATTGCTCTTGAAGACCTGGGCAATTTCCTCGAGGAGGCTGTCAGAGGATTTCTCGATGGTAGCTTTGCCAAGTTTGAAGTTAATGGCTTCGTTGATTTCGATCTTGCTGCTGGTGACTTCAACACGACGTTTGATGCAGCCTTTACCATCATCGCCCTTCTCGTTCGGGCACATATCTTTGCCCTTGCACTGCGGGAAGCTGCTTTCGAGTTTATTGTCATAAACCCATGCATCGCAGTAACCGTCTTCATCCTGGTCAGGATTGGCGCAGCCATAGAATTTATCGGAAGCTGTGTAGTCCGGGCAGAGGTCTTTGCCTTTGCAGATGGAGGCATATTTATCGGAGAGACCTTTTTCGGAGACCCAGGGATCGCAGAGGCCGTCGCCGTCATTATCGGGATCCGGGCAACCATCGGAATCCATATTGCCATCGAGGTCTTCGGCTTCGTCGGGGCATTTATCGGAACCGGTGCAGAGGGCAGCGTATTTGTCGGAGAGACCTTTTTCGCCGACCCAGGGATCGCAGACGCCGTCGCCGTCATTATCGGGATCCGGGCAACCATCTTCATCCTGGAAGCCATCGATATCTTCGGCTTCGTCTTCACACTGATCGACACCTTTGCAAGTGAAGCTGTCGCTGCTGAGTCCCTTCTGGCTGACCCATGCATCACAGACACCGTCGCTGTCGCGGTCAGGCTGCGGGCAGCCATAGAATTCTTCTGCACCCGGCTCATTCGGGCAATCATCGACATCATCGAGAACGCCATCACCATCGCTGTCGGGAACTTCGACGACGGGATCAGGATAGTTACCGAAGCGGATACCGACGGCGACGTTCGGGCCGGCATAGCTGAGTTTGTCGGTGTTGATCTCGTGGTTCAGATCACGTGCTTTTGCATACTTGGTCTCTTCAAGACCGAATTCTTTGTAATAGCTGAAGGCAACGCGCAGATAGAGCGCGAAGACATCGCACGGATAGAAGCGGGCTTCGACGAACGGACGGACCAAAAGACCATGGCCTTCCATATCGTTGACTTTGCTGTCGAGCCAGGATTTACCATAACCAACGCCAATACCAACTGCGAATTCATAGAAGGAACGACGGACGCTGAATGCGGGTTCAATGCCGGCGTAGCCATAGTTGAAACCGGTGTCGGTAATGTAGAGTGACTGATAGCCACCGAAGAGGCTCAGACGGAATCCTTCGACAGGCGTCACTTCGATGTAGAGTTCGTGTTCAGCGACAAAGTCGACATCGAAATAATTCTGTTTGGCCGGAACGAGAAGATAATCATTCCAGTTGCCCATGTCCGTAAAGGTCAAACCATACTGAAGACCAATACCCCAAGACGGTTTGAACTGATAGCTGCCATCTGCACTGACTCTTTCTTCTTTTGCCGTTGAATCGGATGCGGCGTCCTGTGCCATTGCATTCGTTGAAAAAAGAGCAATCACTGCTGCAACCATCAAAAAACGAAGTTTCTTACCCATAATCTTTCCTACGTTAGGCCTATTAAGGCGTTAATAATCTGTATTTTCCGTCCAGTAAAAGTTTTCTGAATCCAGAAATTCCAGGACAAACCCACACGGCGCGATAGTCTACTACCTTTTTTAAAGATTAGCAAGGGCTCTGCGATGCTTCTTTTATATACCAATAGTCCTTTTTTTAATAAAGCGAAAGTTTTCATACTTTTTTTTGCGTCGTTTGTGCTCTGCACTACACGCCGCATTGGCTCTGCTATTGCCTTTTCGGCAATACGCTTCGCCATTTTTTTTTGATTATTTTTCGAGCACGGCGCCCACAAGATCGTATTCCGAGGCTTCCACCACTTCGACCTGTACCATGTCGCCGGTTTCTGCCGGTTCACGATCCGTGCGCTCATATGACAGAAAAATCTTTCCGTCAACCTCGGGAGCCTGGCCATAATAGCGTCCTTCCAGCACAAGTTCATGTTCCTGACTGATGCCGTCGACAAGTACGGTAAGTTCCTGCCCTATCATGGCTTCCATTTTTTCTGCATGGATCTGCTGCTGAACTGCCATCAGGCGATCCCTGCGTTCGGTGCGGATTTCCTCCGGAATCTGATCCTCACGCTCGCCTGCAGGCGTGCCATCTTCCGGTGAAAATTCAAAAATTCCCAGCCTGTCAAATCGGATTTCCTTCATCCACTGTTCCAGTTCATCGACGTCTGCTTCCGTCTCGCCGGGATAGCCGGCTATCAGCGATGTGCGCAGTACCATTCCCGGAATTTCGCGAAGGCGCCGAATCAGCCTGTCCTGCTCTTTCTGCTCAACGTGTCGGCGCATATCATCCAGAATATGCTGCGAAACATGCTGAAGCGGAATATCCACATAGGGCAGTATCTTGCCCTGCCCGATGCGTTCAATGAGTGCGTCCGTAAAATTCCACGGATACGTGTACATCAGGCGAATCCATTCAATACCGTCGATCGGTTCGATGGCATCCAAAAGATCGATCAGGCCATTCTGCATGCCAAGATCACTGCCGTATCCCGTCAGTTCCTGGGCAACCAGTACGATTTCCTTCACGCCCTGTTCGGCAAGATACCGGGTTTCCCGAACGAGACTGTCTATCGGACGCGATATCTGTTTTCCTCTGATCAGGGGAATTGCACAGAATGAACAGCGCCGATTGCATCCCTCAGAGATCTTCAGGTAGGCAAAAGATTGCTTCCCGGCCAGTTCCCTGGCCAAAAAGTAATCCGAATCCGGATCCGGCCTCTTGGCCGGCTCAAGGGCACGTATGATTCCCTGGAGTTCGTTGGTCATGAGGAATGTGTCGACTTCGGGCAGAGACGCTTTCAGCTCTGCCATTTGATCGCGGAATCGCGACGGCAGACATCCTGCAACGATCAGACGTTTGCAGCGTCCCGATTTGTAATCCGCGCATTCCAGTATTTCATCGATGGATTCTTCTATGGATGACTGCAAAAAAGCGCAGGTGCTGACCAGAATTGCATCGGCTTGTTCGGGATCGGGCGTAAGCTGCCAGCCTTCCTTGCGAAGCAGGCCAAGCATGACTTCGCTGTCCACTCGCGTTTTGGGGCAGCCGAGTGATACCAGATGTAGATTTTTCATGATGGTTAGTCGTTGGTTGGGCGTTGGGGGAAAGACGTTCCGCAGAACGTCTGTACGTATAAATGATTAATGCATGATAAAATCAGCTGCGCCCCGGAGGGGCGTTCACAACCATACATCATTATATATATGTTCGTTGGACGTCATCCATCAATGGGTTTTAGCCAGTGGCCCAAAATACCATCATTTCGTGCGGATTTGATGATAAACAGCGCACGTCCGCGTATCTTTCCGGGTTCGTAGCTTCCAGACTGCCGGGAGTCATAGGAGGCCATTCGGTTGTCGCCGACGAGAAAAACGCCGTCGACGCTGGATTCCCCGGATCGCTTTCCGACGATCGGCTGACGCGGAACCATAATGCGGTATTCCTGGCCGTTCCAGAGCGTTTCTCTCCATATTTCCGGCTCGTTGTCCGGTCTGACAATCGCGTCATTGGTCAGAAGCCTTCTTTTGGGAATGCGGCCGGAAATCTCGAGTTTGTCGTCATGGAATACGACATGATCGCCCTGGCAGCCCATGACCCTGAGAAAATTCGGTTCTTCCGTATCCTCTTCGTCCATGCCGTCGAGATCGAGTAAGGCAATGGACCCGGTTTCGAGCTCAGGCGTAACCCAGGACGGAGCCCACGACAACACGAGATCATCGCGCGAAAGCCCCGGCATCATCGAATTTGTGTTGACGCGCGAAATGTCCAGAAAATAAAGGTTTCCGAGAACGAGAATGAGTACGGCTGCCATGATCCAGGCAAGCCGTCCAGGTATTCGGGATTTCCCTTTGGCGGATTTGCCCTTTTTGCGTTTTGGGCCTTCTTTACGGCATTTCGTTGATTCTTCGGCTGATTTTGTTCTTGGTTTTCGGCTTTTGGCTGGCATGATAATGGGTTGGAAAGAGACGTTCCATGGAACGTCTGTACAAAAGAATTTGTTGTTCGCAGAGACGTTCCGCGGGAACGCCTGTACAAAAAATCGTCATGCCCCGCAGGGGCATGACAGTTATATTCGCAATATCGCGGAATGGACAAAAATCGAAACTGATGATTGAGCCGGCTGGCAGGGATTTGATATAGAAAAAGGCTCTGTTGTACGAGTGTGGATATTTTGTACGCCAAGAATTGTAATTCAAGCCTGGAGCATGGAGCTTGGAGTGAGCTTATAGCTCATAGCTTTTAGCTTTTAGAAGTGGTCAGCAATTACCCGATGATTTAGCAAGGACCTTGGTGATTGCATAACTTCCAACTCCCAACTTCCAGCTCCCAACTCATCCCATATCCACGCTGGTTAAACATAGCTTAGAAAAATAGCGTTTCATGGTGATGCGTTCATTACACAGGGGAATATCATGCCGACCATTCAAGCCATTCAAAGCGTCATTTCGAGTCATTTTCCAGAAAAATGTGCGGAATCCTGGGACAATCCCGGCCTTCAGCTCGGGCGGAGAAATGCTGACGTAAAGCGCGTTCTGACCGCGCTTGAACTGACGCCCGATATTGTCGATGAAGCAATTCAAACGGGAACGCAGCTCATCGTGACGCACCATCCGTTTATTTTTCGGCCCATAAAATCCCTGACGGATGCAAATCCGGACGGCAACATGCTGCTCACGCTTGCGGAACACGGAATCGGTCTGCTGGCCGCTCACACGAATCTCGATTCTGCACCGGATGCCATCGTCAAAAAACTCGCCGACGATCTTGGCTTGTCTGGCAGACATCCTTTTTTGGAACACCATCCTTACGAGGCATACAAGATCGTCGTCTTTGTTCCCCGCAAGGATGCAGAAGCCGTTGCCCGCGCCATGCACGCTAAGGGCGCAGGTTGTGTGGGGCAGTATTCATCAGTGTCTTTCAGCGCCGATGGCGTGGGCAGATTTACGTGCGGAATGGATTCGCATCCCGCCATCGGGACGCCGGGTTCTGTCGAGAGCGTCGAAGAAACACGCCTGGAAATGGTCGTTTCCGGCCGGGAACTCAAGTCGGTCATTCAGGCATTGCTGGCGGCACATCCCTACGAAGAACCCGCATTCGATGTTTTCAGGCTGGAATCCGAAGTGCATGGCATGACGGATTATTATGGATTCGGGATTGCCGGACGCCTTCCCGAGCCCGTCCGACTGGATGCATTCGTCGCACATCTTAAGAAAATATGGGAGATTCCTGCTGTCCGGGCTGCCGGAAATGCCGGCAAAATGATTTTGAATGTCGCAATACTGAACGGATCCGGAGCCAAATACCTGAGTTCATGCCGCGGCATCGATGCATTTATTACGGGGGACTGCGGCCATCACGATTTTGACAACGCCATCCGGCAGAACATCGCCCTGATCGATGCCGGCCATTACGATACCGAGAAGTTCATTCCCAGAATTCTCGCCGATGTCCTCGAATCGTCCGAAATCGGCGGCGAACTCGAAATCCGCATTGCCGAGTCGATGCGCAATCCGATGACGGTGTATTAGTAATGCTTAATGCATAATGCATAATGCATTAATTCGTAATGCTTAATTCGTAATGCTTAATTCATAATGCTTAATTCGTAATGAATTGTTGTTAGAGACGTTCCGCGGAACGTCTGTATAGATGATTATTGGGGTGATTCGTAATGCTTAATTCGTCTCAGGGAACTGTCGCCAAATAAAAACGCCGCAGAATGCGGCGTTGTTTTTTTATAATGATAGCGAAATCGGTTAGAATGGCAGACCGATGCGCGTTTCGTCTGGGCGGGTCTGTGTTTGCCTTTTATTATTCTTATTATTCTTTTTATCTGTCCTGACACCGATAGAATCAATTCTATTGGCATTGGGAACGAGGCCATTGAGCGGTATTTTTCTGAATTGTGTAAGAAGGCGTCTTTTTTCGGGGGTTGAAGCCTCTTTTACCAAATAATCCGGATTGAACGTATAGGTCAGCGTGGATGGGTCGGCATTGACGACGAGCTGGAGGATCTCAAATTTGCGTTCGACGGGGGCATCTTCGGCGAGTTTGAGCATTTGCGATGCCAGGGCGTTGACCTTTTCTTCGACATCATTGCCGCTTTTGATTTGGCATCCCAGAAATCTGTCGCGAATGCTGCATCCCAGAACGATCGTAAAACTGCCGTTTGTAGAGATTATAAGTGTTTGATATTTGGAAATGACTTCTGTGGGGCGATCATTATTTTGGGCGTATTCAATGAGCCGCCTGGTGAATTCGTGGGGAAGACGGATTTCTTGGACTTCGGCAGCTGTTTGAGTCAAAATGGCTTCGATCAGGAACCATGTCGTCGCGTAATCCAAATCATTTATTTTTCTGTATTCCACTAACAGATTTTTAGGGAAGCCGGTCTGTCTGGCTGCAGCAGTATTATTCAATTCTTCTGCGTCCTTCAGGTCCTGTGCTTTGGCTTCTTCGTAGTGTTTATCCATGATTGCCTTGCGCTCTTCGTCAGTTTTGGCTTCACTGAGGACTTTGAGATAATCAGTGCGTTCTTTGGCTTCACGGAGGCGCGGGAGTGGCTGAAAACCAAGAGCCTTGCGTGCAAGGTCGTTTGCCTGTCTCCAAAGTGCTCTGGTTTTTGGGAAAAGTGCTGCGGAGGACAATCGGGAAATCGTCTCTTTTTGTTCATTGCAGAGTTTGGCATAGTACTGATGCTGTATTGCATTGAGCGGCTGTTCATCCGAAAGGGAGAAGGTGGATTGTCTGAAATTTGCACCGGGATAGGATACAGTTTTGCCATTTTCTATGCCAAAAATGCCCAATCTCACCTCATAAACATTCTTTAGGTCATCAGGGGAAGGCACAATGTTATCTTGATTATAAAGCAGCTGCTTGATTGGAATCGCGATGGAGGAATCGTTCGTCAGTTCCCGGAATTTAGCAAGTGTCGCCTCAAGAAAATCGGCCATCGTCTGGCTGGCATAGACCGCTTTGTATTCTTTTGCCTGATCAGAAAAATTCATTCCCGGCTTTTTCGACATATCGATGGGGGACGCAACGCGGATGAATGATCGATCCCAGAATGTTTTGCCATTCCAGCGGCTGACCGCCGCAGGTCCTGTGGGAAGTCCGGAGGGCAGTTTGGCGGTTTCGTTGTTTTCGATGAATTTTTTCCATGCCTGTGAATCGTATTGGGGGGTGGCACTCGCCTGTCCGGCAAAACAGAACTGGAACAGGAAGATTCCGAATATCGCCATTATTGTGAGCATGTGTTTCATGATGTTCTCCGGCAGTATCGACGCGAAAGCGCATGGTTCTCGACAGCATATCAAATAATTGGCGGATTTGCAGGGAGATTGTTGTATCCATTCGAATCATCGCAGCGAATGAATGCCTGGGCGGCGCATGCCCGAAAAAAGTGAATGGATGTGTTTGGGGGAGAGCGATGAATCCGAGGGGGTCGGCGCGTATTGCATGGCTTTGCCGTGCAATAGCGACGCAGGGGGAGACTTCCCCCTTTTAAAAGTTGGAAGTTGGAAGTTAATAGAGACGTGCGATCACAAGGTATTTACTTTTTTTTGCACACATTAGCCTTGCATATATAACCCACGCCGCAGTCTATCGCTTCAGCGCACTTTTGGATGGGCTTCTTCTCATAAACACAGATATTCTCTGAGCACGCTGCTGTTTCATCTTCATCCGGATCGCAGTCAGAATCGAAAGTGCATTCATCAAACAAACATCCCTGACTGCACAAAGAAATGAGGGCAATCGTCAGACTTGGAGATGGCTTATTCATATAAATTTTCCTAAATAAAGCCATCGGATATCCTCCAATCCAAGCTCACGACCAACAACTCACGACGAACGACTATTTAAGCAGTTCCTCGATTTGCTGGATCAGATCGACGCGATGGATGATGTCGCGCAGGTAGTCGAGCTTTTCAGTTTCGATGACGGCTTTGGGGCCGAGAGCGTAGTGTTCGAACCAGTTTTCGTACTGGGCATGCAGCTTTTGAATGTACGAAAGCGGAATGGACATTTCGGATTCACGGCCGCGGCGTTTGATGCGCCTTCTGACACCACGCACGGAGCAGCGCAGATAAATGAGCAGATCCGGCGGCTGAAGTTCCGTGCGGATCGTTTGATAAAGCTCCATATAGGTGTTGTAATCGCGCTGGGTGATGCCGCGCCGGCGATGGAGATTTTCGACAAAGATTTCGGCATCCTCATAGATGGAACGATCCAGAATGACGCGCTGATCGGATTTCTGGGCTTTGAGGTGCAGTGCGAATTTGCGCGACAGATAAAAGATCTGCGAATTGAAGGCCCATCGCTTCATGTCCTCGTAGAAATCCGCAATATAGGGATTGTCGTCCACGGGTTCGTAGAGCGGATGGAGTCCAAATTTGCGCGATAAAAAGCCGACCATTGTGGATTTTCCGGCACCAATATTACCTGCTATGGCGATGAAACGTGCTGGCATGGGAACTTGCAACAGAAGGCTGTCGGGATTGCGGGTTCCGGGGGGCGGAAGTGCAGTCGGGACAGAGGTTAAAGGAAATGAAGGACAGTAATCATCTTTGGAACGCCCGGTAAATATGCATTTACGCGGGCAGCTGCTGTATCTGAATCAGATGATGATGGATGGCATCAACAGCGTGGCATTGTACGTCATGTGGAGCAGAATGGATGGAAAAATCGACCGGTAATGAATTTTTAGGCAGCCGGATATGATCGAAACCGTTCCGATGGGGATCAAAGCCCAGAGGTGTTCGATGGACTGCGGCACATGAACCAGGACAAACAGTGCGGTTGCGACGGTGATGGCTATGGCGTTTTCGATATTGGGGTGATGGGAGTCCGGCTGGGCTTCGAGACTGCCCTGGATGAGCCCTCTGAAGAGGAGTTCTTCCGAAACGCCGGCAAATACGGCGAAGATGGCACTCAGAATCAGGGTCGAATGGAGATGAGATGCCATTTCTATGGTGGTGATTCCGGGCGTGGGGGCTGCAAGCGTCAGCAAGGCTGCGGTGACGGCCAGGCCAACCGCAGCGACGATCGAAATCCACGGCTTGAATATTGGAATCCGGAGGCTGCTTTTGGGGGTGGATTCCGCATCAGGTGTGGGGGAATCCACGATAGTTACAGGATTTTCAAAGGCCGGAAACTTTTCTGCGACCAGGGCGGGTAAACTTCGGCTCCGGAATTTTGCAAATACGATGTATATCGCGAAAAATGCGAAGAAATTGGAGCAGAGCATGGCCGTGAATTCCATGTATCCCGGCAGCAGCGTTTGTGCCGGGGGAATGACCTTGTCGATGCATTCCGCAATCCCGAATGAAAGAACCATCGCCAGAACAAAGGCGAGTACGCCGTCGTATCGTTTGAGCGGAAGCCAGGTGTCTGCATCCATGGCGGGCGCAGCAATGAACAGGCCGTCCCGCTGTCTGACGGGAATGATGTTTTGGTGGGGACGGCGGCTGAGGCTGGCAATGCCATATATCAGCGACAGCAAAAAAACGAAGAATAATGCTTTGGAGAGTGCGGTGTATTCCAGTTTTGAGACGGCTGCGATGACGATCGAGTTCGGCGGGACAGAAACACTCACACTGTCCGGTCCCTCGGTTTCGAGAACTGTATCGAGCGGAGCAATGCAGCTGACCTGCTGTTGTACGTGATACGTCTCTGCAAACTGTGAGGGAAACGTGAGCGGGCGCGGAGGAATCATCTCCAGTTGTTCAGTTGACTGGGATGATGTGATGATGATCTGTTCGGGAAGGTCTGATTTCCGTTCCTCGGGCAGACAGACAAAAACGGATAGTTTTGAACTCTGCTGAAATTCAAAAACTGCATTGCCGCTTTGGTCAGCAATACCGATGATTTCCCCATCACTGCGCAATCCCATGAAGATCAGCAGTGCAAAGGCTGCAATGACCGACAGGGTGATGGAGATGATAGCAGGCAATGGGCGCATGATGGCAAAATCCGTTTGAAATATTCTGTTGGCTTATAGCTCTTTGCTTATAGCACTCAGCTTATAGCTTTAGTGGAGAATTCGTGTCGCAGTACGAAGCAGACAAAACTCGCTGCATCCATTCGGCAGAACATCGGATTAAATGCCGATACTTCCTTCGGGATCGCTGATTTGCGGAATGACTTCAGAAACAAAGAGATCGACGATATCGGCGTCGAGTGCTCCGGAATGGGCTTCTTCCTGCAGAATCTGTGCTGCATCACCAAAGGAATGGCGCGTTTTATAGGATCTGTCGCCTCCGGTCAGGGCATCAAAAATGTCACAGACAGTTATGATTCTGCTCTGCAAAACGATCTGATCCCCGGAAATGCCGTAAGGATATCCGGTTCCATTGAGCTTTTCGTGATGCTGCAGAACGAAAATGGGGACATTGCTCCATCGCTGCGGCCACGCAATTTGCGACAGATACTGCCATGAAATCAGGACATGTCGTTCGATTTCCTGACGCTCTTCGGCATTGAGCGTGCCATGTTCGATGAGCAGCGATTCCTTTTCCTGTGACGTCAGAAGCGGCAGATGAGGACAGGGGGTAATGAACGTCCGGGTCATTTCGTCAATGAGCTGGCGATCGTCCTCTGTCGCCTTTGCCTGGGCCTGTTGAACGCGCGTGACCATTTCACGGTAGTGTTCAAACTGCTGCGGCGTTCGGTAGCTGCTGCCCATCGTTTCGGCTGATTGCGTCGCAAACCAGGCTGCAAAAAGATCGATTCGTTCCAGCAGATGCTTCAGGTCATCCTGCGTGAGTTTGGCAGCTTTGAGCAGAATTTCCCTTCGCAGAACGACCTTGCCGATATCGTGCAGCAGGGATGCAAACCGGATTTCATCCAGATGGTTGCTCGAAAATGTAATGTTTATGAATGCCTTGCGCGTCGACGAATGTATCGCCTGCGCGGTCATCATGGCATATCTCGCAACTCGCATGGAATGGCCCGCCGATGCCGGATCGCGCGCATCCATTACCGCGATGATCGAGCGAATAAATCCGTCAAAAACTTCACTCAAATCGGCATTGATGAAAGTGCGTTCGAGTGAGTGGGCCGCGACTACGGCAACCCGTGATAATATCTCAAGATCCGATTCTTGCAGACCATTGGAATCCGATGCGTCCACGGTCAGTACACCGAGCTCGTGCTGCGATGAAATGAGCGGTGCAACGACGGCACATCCCGGAAATGTCACATCATCCGAACGAAACAGGCTGACCGTTCGCATGCGGATGGCCTTGCGGTAGTCATCTTCGGTCAGAATTGACGGCGCGGATTGGTTGATGCGCGAACGCTCCATCACACACGAAAAGGAATCGCGGCATGAATCATAACGCCAAATGGCCAGATGGGTGGCTTTCTCTATGCGCTGCTCCAGTTTGATGACCAGATGCTTCAACACCGCCTGATAAGTCGTTTTGCTCGTCAGCGTCGTCGAGGTGTCGAGCAAAAATGAAAGCAGATCGGGATCGTTGGTCGGCGGCAGACTGTGAAGCGGCAGCGAGGAAACGCACTGTACAGTATTCGGAACGATGCTTTCCGGACTTGGGATATACGTGCAGCGCAGGGTACTCTGCCCGATGTGCAGCATACATTCGCCGGCAATGGCAACGGACTGCGCCATCTGATGACTGTACAGCATGACATCAATATTGGCTGATCTCACCCGCGTTCCGTGATCACTCTGCAGATCGCGGTATGCATAATGATTTGCCTCGTGGTTGCAGGTGATTTCCCCATGGTATTGGCTGCTCTCTGCATCATTGAGCTGAAAATCGTTTCCCGGATCAGAGCCAATATGGACAATGCTTTGGTGGAAACGCACGCATTTCCCCGCATCTTTTCCATATATAACCTGAAGCTGCAACATGCCGGAATAAGTCCCATGTATAGATACTGTACGAAAATGGATAAGGTTCCATCCTGTCCCTGTCGTATTGTCGTCATTTTGGGGACAGACGTCGCCTGTGTAGGTAACGATACCACATTTGGATTTATTCCGACAATAAATGGATTTTGTTTTTTATGCTCGCTATGGGTGCCCCCGTTCGGGGCACCGCATACGCTCGCCATTTTGCCTCGCTATGCCTGCGGCATACGCTCGGCCGTGCCCTTTCGGGGGGCACCCGCGGTTATCCGTTTGTGTTAATCACCGCATCCGTATTCTTTCAGGTATTGTCCGAAGGCGAGCAGCAGAGCCCGGAATCCAAGTTTTATCGGATGAAATTCCGGCGTTTCTTCGATGATGATCATCAGCAAATCCGGGGCATCCGGTCTGCCGGTCGTCATGACGACGAGGCGCGCCGGATTGTGGACGTTCACCGTCCATGGACAGCGCATATTCAGGTAACATCGGTTGGGCGCTTCCATGTGTTTTTCGATTTCGAGCAGCGGAATCCTCGATAATCTGCACAAAACGCGATTGGAACAGATGTTTTCGACGCTGAGCATGCGCTGAAAATACCTTGGCATCCATTCCATAAGGAGGTCGGCAATTTCGGAAACGCTTCGTCTGGGGCGATCCAGTACCCTTTGAACGTAGCATGGGCTGTCGTCTGGATGCGGGAATATTCCGGTATTCTTTTCAAGGTAAACCGTTGGGTTGTCGTCGTCAGAAATATCTTCGGTAAGATGGCGGATCGAAGAACTCAGGTGTATGGCGGCAGGCAGAATCTGATCGGATTTCGGGAGCAGTGATAGTGTTTCGTCGAGCAATTCTGCCCGAAGCCGGTGTTCCGGATTCAGCTTCTGGCGAAAGGCATGGAATCTTCGAGTGAGCAGTTTTCGCGGGATGGCTTTTCGGATTGTCTGCATCCATTCATCGGGGGTGATTTCTGATTCCCCGATGAGGGAATAATGGGGTTCAATCTCGTTTTCCTGAATGCATTGTTCCAGGGTTTTGAAGAGCTGTGCTTCGGCAATGGGGTGAAAGACGGATCGGTCGTCTGCGGAGATGTTATCTTTGGGTGAATTCAGGCATCGGTCATAGAGAGCGAGCGCAATGGAATCGGAATCCGAAAGTATGGGCGCCGTCTGAATGATAGTCAGATTTGTGCATGTTTCCCTGAAAATGCTGATGAGGTTGTGCCAGAAGCTATAGCAGGGGGGCAGAACGTCTGTTTCGGGGATGAACCGTGTGACGAGGATAATTCGGATATTGGGGGATTGCTGGGCACATTTTGCGATGTTGACGGCAGAGGCAAGTGCGACGTCGCGTGCGTAGCCTTCGGGAGTTTTGGATTTGTCCGGTGGAGTCAGGGCAAAATAGATGAGCGTATGGGTATCATCCAGGAGGTGGGTCGTATTGCGTGCTCGCAGAAGTGAACAGGTTCGCCAGATAATTTTAGGCACTCCGCGATACTGGGAATGCGTGATGCCGGTGAACTGGCAGTGATTGTTTTCCCGGCAAAGCCAGTGGATTAACTTGGGAATAAAGGTATCGAATTGACCTGCAAGAGCAATCGTTTTAGACATGAGTGGCCTGTTAATTGTGGAGGTGAACAAACATCGTCAGAAGTCTGACAAATGGAGATAATAATACTATGCCAATGAATAAAGGCGAAAAACTGCTGGACGAGGATGACGCTCTGTTCGATGTGCTTCCGGAAGGAACGCGAATTGTGATTCGCGATGGATGTGTTACATTTGAGAATCTGACAGAGGATATGCTGGATGTTGCATTGAGTCTGAATCCGGATGATCCTGAATTGAAGAAGAGAGTGGAGTAAAAAACGGTTCCGGCAGTTTGCCGTGGGCTGTTTCTGGGCAGGGATTTGCGAATGGATGCGGTTTTCCCATAGTTTGGTTCATTATTTGTGAAAATAACGTTGACGATATGGGACGCATGTGTAAAAAGGCGCGCGCTCTGGGATAGAATCCTTGCTTAATCATAGTTGTTTAGGGAAGAAAAAATGGCACGAGATGACGAAGAACGAGAGCTTGAAGGTGGTATGGATGACGATTCTTTTGATGAACCGGCATTGGAGAGTGAGCTCGAAGCTGATTTGATTGAGGAATGGTGTCCGATTTGCCGTGATATTAAGCCGCATGCAATCGTAAAGGGCGACAAAATAGCGTGCGCGTCGTGTAACCATGAGCATTTGCGTGAATCAGAAGGGACAGGCGGCCCGGTTGTTAAGAGCCTGTTAACTGCTGATGACCAGGCGTCATCTGAAAATCTTGCGAATGCCTGGAAACGTTTGACGGATGTCGAGACAGACTCGATTCGCAGCTATTCCATTCGATTGAAGCTCCTGAAGGGGGATGTCATTCGGCATCCGAAGTTCGGATTGGGTATCGTCGTCGAAATGACGGATTCCACGAAAGCTGAAGTTCTGTTTGAAGATGGACTGCGTCGCCTGGTTTGCGGAAAGTAGCGCGTAATTGCGTTGACGGTTTTGGGGCGTCGTGTCATATTTTATAGTTCGGGGGGATCCAGACTCATCAGCAGGCGGTATGGACATGGCGTTGGAATGGAAAGTAAAATCACTTGTTCCGGGAAAGAATCATCCCGGGATGTGGTTTTGTATTCTGTTTATGACGTCTTTTTTGGCTGGTTGTGGATCAGGTCCTGTCTGGATGCGCGACGATCCCTGTGATGTGCTCGCAGGATTTCTTCAGACGACCGAGTATCGCGGTGTCGATGAAATGTGGGAGTATCTTTCGGCAGAAACGCGTCAGCGCCTGGATTCCCGAGCGCAGGAATTCAATGCGATGCAGCCTGAAGGCGGGCAGCGGCGTGGATGCGATATGATTCGTGCCGGTCATGTGCTTTCGACGACTCGTGAATACAAAAAACTCGAGCTGGCATTTGAGAATGACCGGAATGCCGTGGTAAAAATTGTGCTTCATGATGGCAATACGATTGATGTTGCCATGCATCGCGATGCTCAGAGGTGGGCAATTGACCTGCCTTTAGACTGATAGTGGGTGGATAATGATTCTAAAACATAATGTCGGCGATATCGTTGCGGATTGTCTTGAAGTCAAAGCAGTCATTGGTGAAACCGAGCTTGGTGTTTCATATTTAATGAGCAATACGCACAATCGCGAGAATTTCCTTGTAAAACAGCTGAGCTTTGACTGTAACGAGCAGCGCGTAAATGAAATTCGTCAGATGTGTGCATCCCTAAGGGGAATTGCTCATAAAAGCATAGCGACGCTGAAGGATTTTATCGTCGACGGTGAGACGGGCTATGTACTGATGGAGTACATAGATGGAGAGTCGCTCGATGCCCATCTTAAACTGCGTCGGGAGCGAGGCCAGATTCTCGGTACAAAGGCTGCTTACAGCTTTTTGGCGCACATCTGTCTCGGCATAGAAGTGTTGAACAATGCCGGTTATTGCTATGGATGTTTGTCGCCGAAAATGATCTTTGTCACGCGCGAAGGTCGTGTAAGAATTGCCAACTATATTTATTCGAGTCTTGCCGAGCGCTATCTGGATGATATGGACAGGGATTCTTATTTTGGATCTTTGTTCTGTGCCCCTGAAATTCGGTATGCACGAAATGCAGCAAAGCCTGCGGCAGATGTTTATTCCCTGGCGCTGCTATTTTCTGAATTGCTGAGCGGTGTTTCGCTGACTGAATTCAACGGTTCCCCGGAGGCATTTATTGCAAGGCTTCCCGGCGTATCGACGATGATCAAAGAATCACTGTTTCAGGCAACAAAGCCCGAACCAGGGGATCGTTTCCCGAACGCACAGACGTTTAAGGATTCTCTGAAGAATGCCATGGATGCTCCCTCAGACAATGATCTTTCTTCGATCGTCGTGGGGGTAAATGATCTTCGGGCTTTGTCTGTGAGTTCTGAAAATCCTGTCGTCGATTCCGGATCCTCGTCCAAACCAGATCTTTTTGACAGCGGTGGATTTAAGGCATCTTCCCGAATTGTCAAATCCGAAGTCTGGATTTATCAGAAAGATGGAATGGATTTTGGACCGTTTGATCATAAAGGACTGATTCAGAAATTTTATGATGATGTAATCACGGAATCGACAAGTATTTTCAACACATCAACGAAGAAACGCCAGAATCTTGGAACCATTGCGGAGTTCAGGAAGGAAGTTGAAGATTATCTTCCGATTCGTGCACACAAGCAGGCGGTCAAACAGGCTGCAACCGAAAAGAAGAAAGCAAGGGCCAAGGCTTTCGGTGTGACGACGGTTTTGGGAATTGTCATCGGCGTTTTGGCTGTGATGCTGATTCCTTTGATCTATTTGTGGAATCTTGTTGAGCCGGTACCGGTTGATTTTGCTTCAGCCCTTCCTGCATTTGAAAAGAAATTTGAACGGCCCAAGGAAGAAGCTGTCGCACTTAATGTGGATGAATCCAAGGCCCGCGCTTTCTTTGATCCGAAGGCGACGGAAGCAGAACTCGAAGCTGCATTGAAAGCCTGGGAAGAAGAACATCGTAAGAAATACGCATCCATGCGGCGTCCTGGGGCGAAAAAGGGTCCTGGGGGAGGCGATGAAATTGAAACGCTGGTATTTACCGGCGATGATGGGGAAGAACTGGGCCCATTGCTCGATTGGGAAATCGAGAAGGAATGCATGTCTCCGACGATGGTGAGACGAATTCGATCCTGTTATGACAAGTTCGCCGGCGGACGACGGATTGATGTCGTCGTGAGCTTTAAGATTCATCCAACTGGTATCGTCCGTGATCTTTCGTCGACGGCATCGGGAGAATTGAATTCGTGTATCGTTTCTGCGTTCTCATCGGTTCACTTCAGGAAGTTTGGCGGTACTTCGAAGAAAGTTTCTCTCCCGATTGGGTACTAATCTGCCAGGTCTGCTTTCGCCGAATCAGTAATGATTCGGCGATGCATTAATTTGGGGTTTTTACGGTTCATGGATGCATTGTCGGACGAACAGCTCGTCCTGAAAATTCAGGCGGGTGACAGATCTGCATTTGAGCAGATTTATTGGCGATACAAGGATCGCATCATTGGTGTCGTCTACGGTGTCGTTCATAATCGCCAGGATGCTCTGGAGATCTGCCAGGAAGTTTTTGTCCGCATTTATAAAAATATCGACAAGTATCAGCCCGGAACGCGTTTTTTTACCTGGGCATACCGCATTGCCTACAATCTTGCTGTCGATAAATATCGCCGCAAAAAAACGGCTCGCGAGGTCGAGTTCGATAATGATTATCAAAAGAATTTTTCCAGACCGGAGGCCGTTCTGCCTCCCAGTCTGGGAATTAATCCCGAGCGAGCATGCGAGTGTGCTGAACTGCGAATTAAGCTGAGCGCAGCTTTGGAAGCTTTGCCAGAAAAACAGCGCACGATAATTACGCTGCGCGAAATCGATGGCCTTTCATACGAAGAAATTGCCAGTGTTCTGGATATTCAAATCGGTACGGTGATGAGCCGTCTGCATTATGCGCGTCTCAGACTTCAAAGCAATCTGCGCAGCTATATCGATTGCGAAGATATCGGGCCGGATGAAAAATAGCCCTGTTATTTGAGGGTGGCTATTTTGTTCGCGAATATTTGCAATTACGGGCATCTTGCGAAGTGAGGCGAGTTGTTAGAATTGGGGGCGTTGCGGGGGGCCGAGATGAGCACCGTCCTGTGAACGGTGCGAATCGCAGAGCCCAGTGAGCAACGGCCAGTCGCGAGTCGGAGCGCCGACAGGCGCGGTTTTTCTTGTACGCTTCGCGGCCGGGGGTGTTCGATTGTGAACACCCCCGGCACCCCCGCACGCTTCTTTGTGCTGCCGTAGTTGCGGGTCGAATGTCCATCCCTGGACATGCCTCCCTCGCCTCTCGCCGCCGTCCATGGCGGCGCAGTGATTGTGATGAATACCAATCATGGCTATTCGGAATCATTGCAATAGCAGGAAGTTGTTAGGTGTTATTGGTTAGTAAATAATGGCCCCTTGCGAACTGAGGCGAATTGTTTGGATTCTGTATTCGTACAACGGTGCGAGTCGCAGAGCCCAGTGAGCAACGGCCAGACACGAGTCGGAGCGCCGACAGACGCGGGAGGCGAAGTGAATGGCCCCTTGCGAACTGAGGCGAATTGTTTGGATTTCGATATTTGGCGGGCGTCCGCGATGCGATATCGCCCCCCCGCATATGAGGTATCCCTGTTTTGGTAGACACTTTCAGACTTAAGGAGAACGGAAGTGATCAACAACGAATTACGAGAAAGAATTCTAGCAACTTACTGTCCATG
>JAFRYG010000203.1 GCA_017441205.1 Pseudomonadota bacterium | reverse complement strand
TTCATATTCCACTCGTCATTTACGGGAAGCACCCCAGAATCCCCCATGGCAAACAGACTCAGCCCGGCAGTCATATTGATCTTGGCCCGACAATACTCGATTTGACCGGAATCTGTGACGACACGACGGCACATGGACACAGCTTGCTGGATATCGATCCAGAACGACCGGTGTATGCCATAAAATATGGGCGCTATACTATTTTTGAAAAAGACTGGTCTGCCTACGTCCTCGAAGACGACGCCGTCATGCTGTATCGTCGGAACGATATCCTTCAGCAAAATGATATATCCAAACAATATCCGGATGAAGCCGGAGTTTTGTTCAATCATATCAAGGACATTTCAACGGTCGTGGATTACAGTTACATGCATCATCTGACGGATAACTGATCTGTAAAAATTCCGGGAAATTTGCACAACATGCAAACAGGCATTAAAATTATATAGGAAAGCAGGCTTTTGTCTGCCTTCCTATCCTGATTTCCGCAAATATACAGAGTTCCCTGAGCATGCTGAAGCATTTGTTCTTATGAATAAATCAAACAAAACCAAAATATTCTGTTTTTTAGCCATCTCATTACTGGGCTTTCTGAGTAGCTGCGAATGGGACAGCAGTCTGTATACCGAGTTTGTAACGAACGACACGATTTCTCCGTGTCCGCCAAAAGTTTATTATCATATTGTCGATGGAACGGCTTATCTGGTCACCCGCAATCCCGAAGCAGAACTATACAGCGACAATACCTGGGTCTACAGCGACGATAACGGCAATTATATCCCCGAATCCCAGCGCATCAGGGCTGTGGAATCCACAAGCCAGTATTATACCGCAAAAGGCCGAAAACTCGTCAAATGGGAAATTGCCGAAAAGTATTACAACCAAGGTACGGTTTTGCCGAAGCTCAAATATATCCTGATTCGGACAACCACAGAGAATAATACAGAACAGGAAATACAATGCATACTAAATGATTCGGACTCGACCGACATCCATCCGGAATGCAAACAGTTTTCCAAATCATTCCAGTACAATCTGTGTCCGGTGGAATACAACAGCTGTGAATTCGACGATGATCAAAAAGTCTTTTTTTGTGCCAAAAAGAACTCCGGTCCCAAATGCAATCAGGCCTCTGACTGCGAGAGTTTGATGAAAGGCTGGGAAAAAGGGAAAGGGAGCTGTGATGAAGGCGTATGCGTGCCCTTTGACTGCGCTACCGGATATCACCTGGTTGAAAATATTGGTATCTGTGAACCTGACGACAGCTCAAACTGCGGCAAATTGGGGAATGCATGCCAACGCGGCCAGGTTTGTTCCAAAGGAAAATGCGTCAGCAACTGCGGTCAGGACGAGGTATTTTGTCAATATGACAATGCAGGTGTACAGGTCTCCGTCTGCGCCAATCCTCAATCCGATTCCAAATTCTGCGGCGCAGACAATGATTGCAAAGGTTACCAATCATGTACGGATGGCAAAACATGTATTAAAGGAAAATGCGAACAGACTTCGTGTCCGAACAGAGATGAAGAGCTCTGTGTCGTCAACGGAATAAAAGTGTGCATCAATATCCACGGCAATGACGCAAGCCATTGCGGGTTCTGCAATTATGCGTGCAAAGATCACCCAGTTTACAATGCGTCATCCTCGGGCCCTGCGACATCCGATATATGCGACAATGGGGAATGTGTATACGAATGCGCATCTGATGATGAGAACTGCAGTTATGATGCAAAAAATCCGACCTGTATTTCGCGGGAACAATTGAAAAGCGATTCCAGCCACTGCGGAACCTGTACCAATGTATGTCCGTACAATACTTATTGTAATAACTCACAATGCGTCATCTCAAGATGCAGCCGGTCCAATGAATGCCTCAATGCGCTTTCGGGGGAATGCGTCAATACCCCGGAACAATGCGGTACGTCCTGCACGAATTGCAAAACGGCCAACCATGCCGAAGATGGCATCTGCAAAGAGGGGGTCTGTGAAATTACAGCCTGTGTACCTGGGTATCATCTGACCTCTGCCGAAGCAGAACCGCCTTTGACCTGCATAAAGAATGAAGTGAACAATTGCGGCAGTGATGAAAAAAATTGTCCCGATTACGTTGAGGGCTGGCAGGATGGATACTGCACCGAAACGGGGGAATGTACCGTTACTTCCTGCGTAATCGGATATCATCTCATCACAGAGAATGGTAAAGAAAAATGTGAAAAGGACGCCGAAACGGCATGCGGCATATTGCAAACCAACTGCAAGGATATTCCCGGCTGGAACACCGGCAGCTGCCAAAACGGGTTATGTGCAGTTCAAACCTGCCAGAACAACTATTGTCTGAATGACAAAAATACCTGCGTGGATGGTACCGCCAACAACAATGCATGCGGCATAAGGGGCAATGCCTGTAAGGTATGTCCGGCAAACCATGCATGTCTCAATGGCGCCTGCAGCCGAATTTCGTGCGGCAGCGATAATACGTGTTTCTTTCATGGAGAATGTGTCAATACCCCCGATCGGTGCGGAAAGGACTGCATAAACTGCAACACGGCCGGCAATGCTGCCTCCGGAACATGCAATAATGGTACATGCACCATTAACAAATGCGCAGTAGGTTATCATAAGAATGGCAACTTCTGTTCTGTGGATTCCGTAACGGAATGCGGTACACCCCAAAACAACTGTAAAAATATTGCAGGCTGGTCTGACGGTTACTGTGCCAATCAAAAATGCGTGGCAACAGCATGCAAAAATACACACCACATTTCCAACGGCACATGTGTGGAAAACACAGTTACCAATTGTGGCCCCAGCGGTATCAACTGCAACAGTACCGGTGTGGCAAAGGCAGCTTGTACAAATGGCGCATGCAAAGTGGAATCATGCACAGCCAATTACCATCTTGCCGGCAACACCTGTGCAGCAAATACCAAAGAGATATGCGGTGCATCCAAGACTGACTGCACCAAACAGGCCGGCTGGAAAGATGGTTCCTGCGCCAACGGATCATGCAAGGCAAGCGCCTGTGATGCCGGATACCATATTAACGGCAACAACTGTGTCGCAGATTCCCCGAAGGAATGCGGCGCATCCAGGACAAACTGTACGACCACCCTGAGCGGCTGGAAAAGCGGATACTGCGTCAACGGAAGCTGTGTTTTAACCGGCTGCAATACCAACTATTGCATGAGTGGCGGCAAGTGTGTGGACGGAAGAAGCGCCGCCAATACATGCGGAAGCGACGGCGGCACATGTAAGAAATGCGATTCGAATCAAAAATGCAGCAGTGGTGCCTGTGTTCCCAAACAATAATTGTGGGGCGGCGTATTGAGCTGCGCGAAAAGCCGCCCGGCCGGGGCGTATGGCGCGCAGCACCATAGCCTGGCCCCAAGAAACATACCACTTCAGGTGACAGACAGCTTTGGACGAAATCCACCAAATTGCTTTAAGTCAGATCCAAAATGAGATAGACTTATGCACCTTTGGTGGGAGGGATTATGGCATCCTATATCGTACTGGCCAGGAAATGGCGTCCACAGACATTTGCAGACCTCGTCGGTCAGCAGCACATTGCCGTCACGCTGCGCAATGCGATTGCGCAAAACCGTGTCGCGCATGCCTTTCTGTTTACTGGCTCGCGCGGTGTCGGCAAGACCTCGACGGCACGAATCTTTGCCAAAGCCCTGAACTGCGCCCATTTTCCTTCCGATGAACCCTGCAATGAATGCGAGAGCTGCCGGGAAATAACCGAAGGCCACTCGATGGACGTCATCGAAATCGACGGTGCATCCAACCGCGGCATCAACGAAATCCGCGAGGTTCTGGATGCCGTTCGCTATGCACCGAGCCGGGATCGCTACAAGATCTACATCATCGACGAAGTCCACATGCTCACGACCGAGGCGTTCAATGCACTGCTCAAAACGCTCGAAGAGCCGCCGCCTCACGTCGTTTTTATTTTTGCGACGACCGATCCCAACAAGATTCCCATTACCATCGTCAGCCGCTGTCAGCGTTATGATTTCAAGCGCATCGGAACGGACGATTTGGTCGCACATCTGTCGCACATCGCGGAGTCCGAAAATATCCGGTTTGAAGAATCTGCCCTGCGTCTGATTGCCAGAACCGCCAGAGGCGGTGTCCGCGATGCTTTGAGCGCAATGGATCAGATCATTGCCTTCGCCGAGCAGCCGATCAGCGGCGAAAGAGCCGCCGAAATTCTCGGTGTGGCGAGTCGCGAGACGCTGATGAAAATGGGCGAATGCATCGCCCGGAAGAATGTTGCCGGTGCACTGGAATGCATTGAAAAAGTCGATCATTACGGCCAGAACCTGTCCCAGTTTGCCTTCGATTTGCTCGAATTCTGGCGCGATGTCACCGTTCTGGCAGCAGCACACGATGCTCCCGTCGAACTCAATGCCTCCGAAAAAGCCATGATCGAACCCTGGCTTCCGCTGATGAGTTTCGACAGACTGCAGCGCACATTCCAAATCTGGTACCAGACTTCAGAGATGCTGCCCAAAAGCCTCTCACCGCGTTTGGTCATGGAAATGGCCGCCATCCGGATGTGTCAGATCGAATCGGTCGTTCCTCTGGACGGGATTCTGCGGCGTCTGGATGCCCTTGCCAGAGCCATCGGCAACAGCCAGAATCTGACGCCCGACGCACTGCAGCATATCCAGGCATTCCTCGGCCCGATGGGACTGCAGGAAGATTCTGAAAAAAAAAAATCTGAATTCATAGATATTTTGCCCCCAAAGGCGCCTCTGATCGCCCCGGAATCACAAGGAACCGCATCGCAGCATTCGCCTCGGGATCCGGAGATTCCCAAAGCAAAGGCGCCGGATGTCCCCGCGCATACTTCCGTTCACGCAGATTCGCCCAAACCGCCGACAGAACCTGCGCATGCAGAACGGGAAGTTCCACCGGTTTGTGCAGAACAAACAGAAAATAAGCCGGAGTCCGGATCATCCCGACCTGCAGAATCCATTCCTGCACGAACGGATGATGCGGGCGAAGTGAAAAACAATGCACAGGATGAAGTACCTGACTACCTCAACGACACCTTCTGGTTCGACGAATCGGCACCGAATATCAGTCAGGAAATGATCGAACTCATTCCCAATGACTGGGATTACGAGGACGAAGAAGAGGATGAAAACGATTCATCCGACGACGAATCACCAATAAATGTATCATTTAATAAAAAAATACTTGCAGTTTCCGGAGATCGTCCTAAAACTGCGCAGCCCGCTAAGGCATCGGATGCGCCGGGAGATAAATTGTATCGCTGGAAGCAGATGATTGACCTGATTGGCGGACCGCTGTCGATGATACTGTCGAGAGCGCGGGTCGATTGTTTTACGCGGGAAAGCGTCGAAATCACACTTCCGTCAGCCTATGCCGGAATACTGACATCGTCGCACATCCGTGAAATCGAGCATTGCATTTGCACGAATGTGTATGCTAAGTGCCGTTTCTCGGTTCATTTCGGTGACTTTGGCACCGAAGCCGAAACCGTCGCAGCACAAAAAGCCCGCGAACAGCTGGATGCACAACAAAAAGAGTTTGATAGGGTGCGCAATCACCCTATCATGAAAACCATCACAGATATTTTTCACATTGAACCCGAAGCAATTCGCTTCACTATTAACCCAGACAGGACACTTACATGAGCAAAGTTGTTAAAAACACCGGTTTGAATCAGATCCTCTCCCAGGCCCAGAAACTTCAGGGACGCCTTGGCCGCCTCGAAGAAGATATGAAATCCAAAGTTGTCGAAGCATCCGCCGGCGACGGCAAAGTGACAGCCGTTGTCAACGGTAACCGCGAACTCATCGCACTGAACATCGATCCTTCCGTTCTCAACAGCGAAAATCCCGAGCTGCTCGAGAACCTGATCATCAGCGCCGTCAACACCGCATTGAACAACGTCCGCGAAATGGTCAACTACGAAATGAACAAGGCAACAGGTGGATTCTCCATCCCCGGCCTCATGTAATCAACCGTCATTCAGAAAAACAGATTCTGGCATTTCCGTCATTTGCAGCAATATTCTGACTGAGTCAGCAGACTTTTTTTCAAAATTTACTTGACAACGGCGATATGAAATGCCAGAAAGCGCCTCGTTTTGTGCCGGTTCGGCACGTCAGATAAACAATCGCGGGGTTGCCTCGCCAGGAGTATAACAATGAAACGTACATATCAGCCGAGCAAAATCAAACGCGCTCATACCCATGGTTTCCGCACCAGAATGGCAACAGCACAAGGCCGTGAAGTCCTCAATCGCCGTCGTGCCAAGGGCCGCAAACGTCTCGTTCCCACAGTTCCAGCCAAACACTAGGATTGTGTCAGTCATGGAAATTACCCCTTGCCGGCAATACGGCTGGGGTAAGGCGGTTCGTCTGCGCAAGCATGCACAGTACTGCCGGGTTCAGTCCAAAGGACGTCGGTTAGGCGGGAAGTTCCTTTTAGCGATCTTCGCGCCTTCTTCTATTTTAAACGCACGTTTTGGACTCACGGTGAGCAAGCGCGTCGGCAATGCGGTAACCCGAAACAGGGTAAAACGCCGTCTGCGCGATATATTACGCCACCATAAAACTGTTCTGGGCGGCCTGGATATTGTGTGGATCGCCAAGGCGGAAGCCGCCTCAGCCAGTTATCATCAATTACAGCACGATGTCTCCGATCTCATGGATCGCATTCTAAAGAGCAATCACCATGTCGGCCCTCGTTAAACGAACATGCCAGCGCATGTCACGCATGCTGCAGGATCTGTTGCTGCTCCTGATTAGATTTTATCAGAAGGCAATTTCTCCCATGCTTGGCGCCAATTGCAAATATCGCCCGACGTGCAGCGCATATACGTATGAAGCCATCCAAAAATACGGTCCCATCAAGGGTACCTGGATGGGCATGAAACGCATCGCACGATGCCGCCCCGGCGTCCCCGGCGGCTACGATCCCGTTCCCTAACGTCTTTTGTTTCATAATATGGGCGCATGCGCGCCCTGTGGAGATCCAATGGATTATTTGTCCTACCAAGACCCCAATAACCGGGGCGGCAGCTCAAAACTGCTCATATTTATGGGGATGATGCTCGTCATCTTTATCATCATGCCCTACATTATGCCCCAACAGCCGCAGCAGGATCAAAATACCCAGCAGCAAACCGTTCAACAGACAGCGCTGCAGGCTGCCGAAACACCAACCGTCAGAGTCACCTACCCCATCGAGACGCGCTCCATTGAAACCGACGCATACAACCTGACCCTGACCAATGCCGGCGGCGGACGTGTCGAATCTTTCTTCATCAAAGATCCCGACAGATACTCATTCCACAAGGACTTCATTCGTTCGCAGAAACCTCAGGACAATACCAAAGGCGGGTTGCTGCCGCTCGAAACTTCCCTCAAAAGCTTCGGCATCGATAACGATACCCAGTTCAAAACCGTCAGTGATGCGAACGATCATGCTTCTGCACAGTTCACTTACTCCGACCCGCAGAACCTCTATCAGTTCGACAAAACATTCACCGCCACGGACACCCCTTACGTCATCCACGCAAAGTTTTCGCTGACCAACCGCTCCTCCCAGGATATTGCCGATGTCCTCGCCATTTCCATGTATATCAAGCAGATCGAAGGCGAGGAACCCGGACTCTTCACACCGGGATCGTACGTCGCAGCCAAGTGCTACTCGGACGATAAAATGGAATATCTGGATGCGACCGATAAAAATGAAAACGAATCCTTCCATAAATCCCTCAAATGGTTCGCCGTCGACGAATCGTACTTTGCCATCGCGATGAACGCCGCATACGCATCTTCATGCGAACTGCGCAACGACGACGGATTGCTCAAAAGCACGCTCAATGTCCCCGTCACGCTCAAAGCCGGAACGACTTCGACCTACGAATACGACATCTACATGGGGCCGAAAGAATCCAAATATCTCGACTACTTTGGCGAAGACCGCAACCTCCCCTCCATCATCGACTACGGATGGATGGAAGTCCTGGCCAAGCCCATGGCCTGGATTCTCGACAAATTCCACGACTGGACAGGGAACTGGGGTATTGCCATCATCATCCTGACGCTCATCGTCCGCATCCTCCTGTGGCCGGTCGCTCAAAAGAGCCAGCTCTCGATGATGCGCATGTCCAAAATTGCCCCGCTCATGCAGGAAATCCAGGAAAAATACAAGGATGATCCCGCAACGATGCAGCAAAAGCAGCTCGAACTCTATAAAACCCACAAAATCAACCCGTTCGGATGCCTGCCCCTCCTGCTTCAGATGCCGATTTTCTTCGCCCTGTACCGATGCATCTTCGTCACCGGCGGCCTCTATCATGCCCCGTTTGTTCTCTGGATTCAGGACCTGTCCGCGCCCGATCCCTTCTTCATCCTGCCCATTCTGTCTGTCGTACTGCTCATCCTCCAGCAGGTGCTCACGCCGTCGACAACCAAAAATCTGCAGCAAAAAATCATGATGTACTCCATGCCGGCTATCTTCGGCCTCATGATGCTGTTTTTGCCCTCCGGACTGTGCCTGTATATGGTCGTCAGCTCGACATTCTCGATGGCTCAGAGCTTCTACGTCCGCCGCATTATCGCCAAAGAAAATGACGGCGATAACAATAACAACAACGGCAGCGACGACGTGATCGATGTCGAATCGCTTTCGAGCAAGGATAAACGCGCTGCGAAACGACGCGAAGCCAATACGTGATTTTTTATCTTTCCTTATCGTGCTCTTATGGCATAAATGCCATTACGAGCACTGGCCACGGCTACTCGCCCTGCGGGCTCAATACGCCGTGGCTTTTTTGTTAAAATAAAGGATTTACCATGGATTACATGTATGACGATTACGATGGCGATGTTGTCGACAGAGCGGCTGATTTCCTGGCTGACCTGCTCTCCTTTATGGGATTCTACAACGCCGAAATCCACACAGAAGTCATTGACAATACCGCCGTTTTTGATGTCATCGGCGACAGCGTCAAATCCATTTCTCCCGCCATCGATCCCTCTGTCGTCAATGCATTGTCGTGGATCATCCGCCGCGCAAGATTTACCCTGGGATCCGGATATCGCTTCGACATCGACATCAACAGCTATCGCCTCGAACGCATTCACAAACTCGAAGGTGTTGCCGATGAACTCCGCGACAAAGTTCACGGCGGCATCGACAAAATCACATGCTTCGGCATGGATAACGTCGACAGACGCGCAGTCCATCTGCTGCTCAACGCCGATCCCACGATCAAGACCGAATCCAATGGCTACGGTTCGTTCCGCCACCTCGAAATCAGCAAGAATTAACAATGGCAAAAGAACGATGGCAAAATGAGGACGTCGCGATGCAGAATCCGTTTGCATCGCTCGCCGGACTGAAAACCAGTCCGGCCGCCGCTGAACCCGAAAAGAAAGCCGAATCCGAATCCGTCCGCAAGCCGGAGATGCCCGTCGTTCAGTCTGCGCGCATCGAACGCGCACAGCGCGGCGGCAAAACCGTTACGGTCGTTACATTTCGCGGTGAACCCTCAGTCGAAGCAAAAAAATTATGGCTCAAAACCATGAAGAAATCACTCGGCGTCGGCGGAGCCATCGAAGGCGAAACGGTCATTCTGCAGGGCGATCAGAGGGAGAGTCTGAAATAACCTATTAATCAGCCTGCTGCGACTAATATTTTCTTTTTTATAATAACTGCGAATGCCTATGATTGGTATTCATCAGAATCACTACGCCGCCATGGACGGCGGCGAGAGGCGAGGGAGGCATGTCCAGGGATGGACATTCGACCCGCAGCTACGATAGCCCCAAAAGCGTGCGGGGGTAACCTATTCCCATATTCCAAACAATGCGCCTCAGTTCGCAAAGGGCCATTCACTACGAATAGCATTGTCTTCACAATACCTCATTCCT
>JAFRYG010000003.1 GCA_017441205.1 Pseudomonadota bacterium | reverse complement strand
CGAAGGAACGGTCAGGACTGGTCAACCCCTTGGCGTACTATTTGAGTGATACTTGACTCTACATTGATGTAGCGCCGTATACCAGACCGGTACGTACGGTGCAACGGGAGGGTGAGGCGAACCCTCACTCTACCCTATTTTACGCTGCAAGATGCACTAAGCGTCGACAAAAGAAATGATTCGCAGCATTGAGCTTGGAATCCTTCGTTATCCATAAGTTTTGAACAACAGGGAATTGGCCGGAGAACAGTTCATATTTTTGCTCCGCCTGTGTATTGCGAAGAAATTGGCGTGTGCTGAATTGTACGAACTGTGATATGAACCGGCCAATGGTCGGCATACACTGCTCAATGTGTGTCTTATCTGCTTATCGCAGTTGTGTAAGTAATCGTTTTATTTGCGTTTGATTGGATATCTCAATTTTATACTTAAAGGAGTCGATATGAAAAAATACAAATTCTCCCGGCTTTTGATCCCACTGTGTGCTTTGGCGTTGTCATCCTGCAGTGATGATAGTTCGGATTCAGGAACGGCAAAATCCCCGGAACCCACAGAATGTACAAATGCCTGTGAACCCGATGCTTTTGAATGTACAGATAATGGCTATCGAATCTGTCAAAAAGTGAATTCCGGGTGTTTGGAATGGAAAGAAGCCGCATGTCCGGACGGTACGGTTTGCAATGCAGAAGAAAATATATGTGTTGGCAGTGAAACATGTACAAATGCCTGTGAATCCGATGCTTTTGAATGTACAGATGATGGCTATCGAATCTGTCAGATGGGCGATTCGGGATGCCTCGAATGGAAAAATACACAATGCTCCGAATCGACAAAATGTGATGTAAATATAAAGGATTGCGCAGATACCGGTCAGCCGGAAGATTGTCATGTTTGTACAACAGGTCAGCATCGCTGCGATGGAATGCTTATTGCTCAGTGTGAACAGGATGAAGTCACCGGTTGTACTTCATGGAGTGTTCCTGAATCATGCGGTGAAGGCAGGTACTGCGATTCCGGAACCAACGAATGCATGGAAGGATGCATGAACGAATGCAGCGAGGGAGAAACCCGATGCAATGGCGATAAGTTTCAGCAATGTATAAATAATGGTTCCGATTGCTGGATGTGGGGAAGTTCTGAGACCTGCGGTACGGCTCAATCGTGTATCAATGGCAAATGTGAGTACAACTGCGGCAGCGATTGCGATCCATTTTCGATCGTCATTATTCCTGATACACAGTACTACACTGGTGTTAGAAGAAAAGGCAAAATTGATCCTCCCACCTATGATAAAAAAGGCGAAACAATATATCACAAGCAAATGCAATGGATTGTCGATAATAAGGATACTGCTATAATACCCAATCTCAAGATGGTCGTTCATATGGGAGATATGACCAACGACAATGAAGATGTGCAGTGGAGAATCGCCAAAAGTGCTCAGGATATATTGAAAAAAAACAACATTCCTTTTGCCATCGTCACGGGTGATCACGATTACCGTGGTAAATGGGACGATACAAAAAATAAAGTTTTACCCGGCGGTCGCGCTCAGACCAAATTCCCGGAGTATTTCAAGGAAGACTATCTAAATAAATTGCCGGGGTATGGCGGCATATATAATAAAGTGAATACTTATTTTAACTTTAAAGCCGGCAATCAGGATTATATGGTCCTCAATCTTGAGTTTGCTCCTCGCCAACAGACTTTATGCTGGGCAAATAATTTATTAAATCAATCAGAGAATAAAAATAAAAAAGTTATATTGGTGACGCACAGCAATTTGACGCATGGCAGTTCCAGTTCAAAAACAAATGACAAAGGTGAATATATATATGGTGATAAACCGAATCCGCTCATGGTTCAGGTCGGTTCCAAAGGTCAGGAAATCTGGGATGGGTTTACGTCGCGTCATTCCAATGTCATCATGGCATTGAGCGGCCATACGGATGACAGTGAGCGACGCATTCGAGAGGGCAACAACGGTAATCAGGTCGCTGAAATCCTCACGGATTACCAGTTCGAATTGCCTTGTGAACAAAACTCATTGAACAAATGTAAAACAGTATGCGAAAAAGATAAGTGTGAACCAAAAGATAAAAAGAAACCTTTTCACTGCGGGGAAAATCCTGATGGCGGCAATGGCTGGCTTCGCGTGCTCACCTTTTATCCCAAAGAGAATAAGGTGATGAGCAATGTTTATACTGTAATCGAAGGAGAATCTTTGGCCAAAAAAACATTTTCTTCTGCCGGAACTCCAACATTTTTTTGCAGTGAAGGCTATGTTGAAGGTAGTTATACAAGCCAGAGCGGACGTTGGTATGGCAGTAACCCCCAAAGTGACGATCATACTTATAGACTGAATCTTGATTTTACTTCAAAGACGGTAAATCAATACAATATTAATAACCATCTTGGCTTTACACATCAGACGATCAATCAGAATTCAGCCGGGGATCAGAGCCATTCGAGTGTTGCTGCCAATGATAAAGGCAATATTGTTTTCGTTTGGGAAGATGATTCAGACGATAAAGATGGCGTATCTCACGATATTTACGGCAGAGTCTTTCAACCGGGCGGATGCGCTCAAACTGGCAATATCGTCATTAATGCCGAGACGAAAGGCGATCAATCCGAACCCGATGTTGCGATGGACAAAGATGGCAATTTCGTCGTCGTCTGGACGGATGATTCCGACAACAACGGTTCGACCGAAGTCTGGATGCGCGGTTTTAAGCCAGACGGAACCGAACGCTGGGGGCGCAAGGCAGTGAATACTGTGCCTAAGAATAATCAGCGTGATGCGCACATTGCCATGGCCGCAGATGGTACATTTGCTGTTTCATGGACTGATGAACGTGCATCTAAGGATAATCCTCAAATCTGGGTTCGTGGGTTTAACGCCAATGGGACGGAGCGCTTTGCGGAGCGGCCCATCGTCGATGGCGCGTTCGGGAAACGCATTCACTCAGATATATTCATGGATGATTCCAAAAATATTGCCGTGACCTGGCAGGATGATAAGGATGGCAATGACTGGTTTGAAATCTACATGCGCTTGCTCAGCGCCGATGGCAAGGACAAAACCAATGTTCTGAAGGTCAATTCAGATCCCAATGGACAACAATTATTTCCATCGATTGGCGGCAAACGCGATGGTTCCGGATTCATTGTTTCGTGGGCCGATTATCCCAAAGATAATTCGAATGCCTCCATCAAGGCACGTAAATTTGATGCTGCCGGCCAGCCGCTCAATAAAGAAATCAAAGTTTCGAAGATAATCAAAGAAGATCAAGAAGAACAGTATTCTCAGGTTTGCATGGACAGCAAAGGCAATGCGGTCATCGCATGGTATAACCCTGCAAAACGCGATATCATGCGATCTTTTTGGATGAACAATAAAGATATATCAGCTGAGGAACCTATGAACTGGCCTGGAAATGGCAGTAATGTTGATAGTGGTCATTCTAATTGGGATAATGATGGGCATGCCTATCAACCCGCAGCTGCATGTATTTCGGGTACCAAAAGCTGGGCCGTCTATTCTTATTCGGATGATTGGGGCAATGATTCCAATCACGAAATTTATGGTTACAGTGAGCAGATTAGGTAGGTGCGCAGCCTATCGCCTGACGGCGATACGGCTTTGCGGGTGCGGCTTCCTGCGGTACGCCGCACCTTTTGGATTGGCTTGTTGAGCGCTCGTTTTAACGTGTGTAAATCCCGGAACATGGGTATTCATTGCGAGAAGGAAGAAAAATGAAAAATCTTGGTATTGTTGGTTGCGGAAAAATGGGACAGGCATTGGCGCCGGGAATGGCAGCTTCGACAGATGCCCGCATTTTATGCTGTGATGTATCTCAAAGTGCATTGGATGCGATGCAGGCGTGTTTGGGACAGCGGGCATACTATACGACCGATGTCGATGAAATCGCGAAACAGTGCGATGTCGTGCTCACTGCGGTCAAACCGGTTCACGCACTTGGCGTCATCCGGCATCTCGGGGCAGGATGTGCAAAGAGTATTTTGTCCATTGTGGCTGGGATCAAATATGATGCGCTCAAAAGTGTGGCCAATGGTTGCGATGTCGTCCGAATCATGCCCAACACACCGGCTCTGGTTGGAGCAGGATCGATGGTCATTCTGGACAATGGTCTGAGCAGTGAGCTGAAAAAACTCGTGGAAAACCTGTTTTCGAAGGCAGGATGCTGCCATTTTGTTCAGAATGAGGCGATGATGGATGCGGTGACGGGATTGAGCGGAAGCTGTCCGGCATTATTCGCCATGATGGCGGAAGCACTCGCGGATGCCGGCGTCGCAGAAGGATTGCCGCGCGAACTCGCCCGCGATCTGGCCAGAGAAACGATGCGCGGAACAGCGGAATTGCTTGCTGTTCAGCATCCTGCAGTGTTGAAGGAAAGTGTCATGAGTCCCGGCGGAACGACGGCTGCCGGGGTGCTGGCTGCCGAAAAAGCTGGATTTCGTTACGCGGCAGCGGAATTCGTGCGCGCTGCTTCACAACGGTCGCGCGAAATGGGGTAGCGGTGCGTATCGGCTCGTCCGATAGCACCGCTGGCATGGCCGTATGGCGGCTGAGCCGCCATAGGCCTGCCTAACAGGTCAAAACGCCATTTTTTGATTCCAGCAGAATCGTAACCGGGCCATCGTTGACGAGAGCAACATCCATCATGGCCCCAAATTGACCGTATTTAACGGGTATTCCCAGGGATTCCAGGTGTTTTCCGAAGTCGCGGTACATGGCATCTGCGGTGTCGGGCGGCATGGCTTCCGTAAAGGCAGGGCGGTTGCCGTGGCGCGTCAGGGCACAGAGGGTGAACTGGCTGACGAGGAGTATTTCGCCGCGAATATCCTGGATGGAGAGGTTCATTTTGTCATTTTCATCGGCGAAGATGCGCAGTTTTGCGATTTTGTTGGCCAGTGTTTTGATATCCGCATCGGTGTCGCCGTTCTGAATTCCCAGCAATATGAGGTATCCTTTGGAAATGCTGGAGATGCAAGTCTGATTGACGGTGACGGATGCTGACGTGACGCGTTGAATGACGGTTTTCATGAAAACTCCAAGTGTCTGTATTTTGCCCATTCCTTTGATTTGGAGTATGGGATGATAGGCGAATTATATTTTCTGCCATGTGCGTGCTCAAGCAAATTATAGATGGAGGTTTGAAAATGCGCGTTCGTTCAGGTGGTTACAGCAACAGTGCGCAGGTTGGGAACAGTGAATGCTGGGCAATTGACCCGACGGGAGCATTTTTTGTTCTTTCGGCAGGTGTTGGTGAATCGGCCTCCATTGCGAGTCGCAGTATTTGTGAAACCATCATCAAGCTTTTGATTCCGCATCGTGCGCAGCTCGAGGGAATGGCTGCGGATGGGCGGCCTGATTCCAGGCAGATGCTGATGAGTTCAATATGCGGAGCGATGATCCGTTCAGAACGGAGTCTCTTTGAGCAGAGCGAGTCTTTGGCAGCCTCGACGGGACTGGCGGCGACGGCAGATTTGTTGTTTTTGGCTAACGGAACTGTATACATCGGACATGTCGGAAATAACCGGGTTTATTTGCTCCGTGGGGATACGGGCAGGCAGCTGACGATAGACCATACGGTGTATGAATATCTGAAGGCACAGGGGAAGACGGAGGCAGAATTGGCCCGTGCGTCCTATAAAAACAGGCTGATTCGGGCGCTTGGCATGAGCGGTGGTGCAGAAATTGACAATTTGCAGGTCGATTTGCGCCAGGGCGATCGCCTCGTGATTTGTTCTCCCGGTGTCTATGAGTGTTTTCAGAATGCTACGCATCTTGCGCAGCTTTATCGCACGATGGATCCGCAGAGGGCATCGGAGTTTTTGGTTAATTATGCCGTCGACCACGGATGTGAGGGGGATGCATCGGTGATTTGTATCGAGATATCGGATCCGGGGCTCAGGTGTTCGTCGCTCGAAACGGAGAGCCGGATTACGGCACTGGAACAGATTTGTTTTTTCCGTGATTTGAGTTATCAGGAAATGTTGCAAATTATGCCAATAACGTTCGAAAAGACGGTCGAAGCCGGGGTCGAAATCATTCACGAGGGGGATGAAGGCGAAGAGCTTTATATCCTCGTAGAGGGGGAATGTGAGGTTACGAACAGCGGGGTACGAATAGCGAAGCTCGTATCGGGAAGTTCTTTTGGCGAACTGTCTCTGGTGGACAGTCAGCCGAGAAGTGCGACGGTCAGGGCTCTTCAAACGAGCCGCATGCTGGTGATTCGTGCGACGGATTTCGAGCGGCTGACATTGTCGGGGGCATTGGCAGTAAAATTGCTATGGAATGTGACACATGAGTTGTCTGAGCGATTGCGCCAGTCATCCGAAACGATTCGTCGGCAGGGATTAATTTTGCTTGAACATGGTTTGGGCGGGGAATAAACGAAAGATGGGGGAGTTTAATCTGAAATCGATTATGGGTGTTCGATAATACTAGATAGATGATTGTATTATGTGTTAGAATTCCACCGTTTTTTGAGGTTGGATGCCTCTGGGACAGGATACAGCTCAATGGATAATTCTGAAAAGTCAGTGCAGCCAATAGGATCATCGGTAGGCAGCGGTGCTGGTTTGCCTATGGAATCGGGGAGTCGTGTCTCGATTCATGCAGCCAGAACGACTGGAAGCCGGCCGCGGCCTCCTTCGTCAATGCTTCCGATGGTGGATATCAATAAGCCAATTCAGCCGCCTCCGGCTGCACGGAGGAATGGCGTGCCTATCGTTGGTGCCAGTTCTGCAGGGATAGCAGCTGTTCCTGCTGCAGTACAGTCACCGATCGTTCCGAATATTTCCCCCCAGCCGCCGGAATCATTGGATATTCCTCCGATGGAAGAGGAAGAAGAAGACGATATGCTCGACGGCAATACGCAGACGTATATTCCGGACGAATCGGAAATGCCTGCGTATCTCAGGGATGATGATGAGACGTGTGCCCTGATGCCTGAGTCCATCGAAGAAAATGCGACGAAGGCGCTGATGCCGGACAATCCTGTAGGTGGATTGCCTTTTACGGCGGAAGAACTGAGCGCCGAACCGGAAATTGATGCAGAAGCTCAGGTCGTGACGCTTCCCGTGGGGATGAAAATCGATGATCGTTACGAAATTCTTGGCGTTCTCGGCGTCGGCGGTTTCGCAACGGTTTATCGTGCGCATCACCTTACCATTGATCGCGATGTTGCCCTCAAGGTAATGGATCTTAAAAAGGGCGTCGATCCCAGTTATTCCCAGCGATTCTTCCGCGAAGCCAAAATCGCTGCAAAGATTCATCACAATAACGTCGTTTCGATCTATGACTTCGGACATGTCGGCGAAACCGGACAGCCATACATCGCCATGGAAATGCTCCATGGTCATGACTTGAGCCATGAACTGACCGAAGCCGGGCCGTTGAGTCCAAAGCGAGCATTTGTCCTCTTCAGACCCGTTCTGGATGCTTTGGCACAGGGACACCGGCTGGGTATCGTCCATAAGGACTTAAAGCCTGAAAACCTCTATCTGGTCGATCCGCGGGGACAGCATGAGCTCATGAAAGTCCTCGACTTCGGTGTCGCCCGTATCAATTCCAGCGAAGTCGCAAAATTGACGAGTGCCGGACAGCTTCTGGGTACGCCCCGATACCTCGCTCCGGAATACATTAAACAGCAGCTCGTCTCACCGGCTATCGACGTCTATCAGATGGCGTTGATTATTTCGGAAGCCTTGACCGGTATTCCTGCCGTCAGCGGCGATCCGTTCCATGCCATGATGCTGCATTGCAGCGGTCAGCTTCAGATCGCAGGGTTCCTGCTTGAAGATCGCGTCGGCGAAGTCTTTAAGAAGGCCATTTCCATCGATCCTGAACAGCGATACGCCGACTGTGAGGCATTCGGAAATGCTCTGGACAGTATTGCAGACTGCTTCCAGAGTGAAGTGCCGCTCAAAGGCGGTGCGCCTCAGCTCACACCCGACAGCTCTACATCTTCGAAAATGACGGCAATGCCGTTTAATAACAAGATAAATACGGGTGAAAATGGCTTCTCCGGTCAGATCGATTATCCCGTCGCCAAAAAGAGCTCAAAACCAATCGTCATTTTGGCCATCTTTGTCGTTTTGATAGCTGCTTCTGCCGTTGTGTATTTCGCATACAGCAAACAGGTTCCGCCTCCTCCAGCAGAACCAGAGGTAATCATTAAAACGGAAGCTCCGCCGGATCCTTCGTTCGAATTTGAATTATCTACGACGCCGGAGGGGGCAGGTGTATTCCGAAACGGAATTCATCCAATATGCACCAAAACGCCATGCAAGGTCGAATTTAAAAGCAGTGAACTGAGAAATACTCAGTACATCGTCTTTAAGCTCGAGGGATACAACGATAAACCTTTTGAGTTTAAGGAAACGACATATGATGAAACCAATGGCGGAAAGGTAATGATCGAGCTTGAAAAAGCGGAAGCCGAAATTACCGAGCTTGAGTTTACGCTTGAGTATACACCTACAAATGCAAACGTGGTGGAGGCAGATACCGGTAAGACTGTCTGCAGCAGTTCACCATGCAAATATAGTTTCAAACTCGAGAGAGGATACGTCCCGCTGCGTTTTCAGGCTGCCGGATATCGTTCGCAAACTGAGAATATTGCGAAACCCCTGTACGATCGAACGGGTGGGAACGTGAAAGTTGAGCTGGTTAAGGAAACACAGCGAAAGCCGTCACCCGGCCCCGGACCCGGCCCCGGACCAGTACAGCCACCGCCTCCATCCGATCCAAAGCCATGGTCGAATGGGCATAAGTGTTCGCAGAATACCGATTGCAAGAGCAATTTCTGTCACAACGGTTCCTGTAAAGCCAAAATCCTTTAATTTCAAAACCCGGTCATTGACCGGGTTTTGTTTTATAATCCCCACAATAAATAGATTTCGTGTCCGCCGCCCGGAGCTCCGCCCCAGGCGTAGCCCAATGTCAGACGGACTGGAAGGCGGTAGCCAAGAGTCAGATCGAGATAAAGATTTGCTCCAATGGCAAACTTGGAATGCGTGATTTCAAAGTCCTCTGTCCAGGCATACCCCCAGTCTCCGAACGCCCCCACTCCAAGTTCATCCAAACCAACAGGCAGCGTGGAGTGGCCTATTTCCATTTCAAGAAGACTCGCCGTATATTGGGCATGGCCGTACATATAGTGGCGCCCGAAAAGTAAACCTGCAGGATAGGCATGCAGCTGAGAATTGACAGAGTCGATTCGGAATCCTTGTGACGAAGCCAGGGTGAATGGCTGGCGATCTGGATTCTCGGACCAGGTCGCACCTCCGGACAGACTGAGGGAGAATATATGTGACGCCAAATAGGGCATCGTCCACGCACCGGATGCACTCATCGACAGAATGCCTGTGTATTGATCAGCTCCCAGCCAGGGCGCTTCAAAACGCATCGCCGCATTGATGGAATAACCGTTATTCGTGACGAACGCTTTTTCAGTTTGAGTGGCATTGCTCCATCCCCAGCGCACAACGAAGGCATTTGTCCATCCAAGCGCAGGCAGACTGACAGGTCTGGCCGCGGGATTCCGTTTTGACCAGGACAAGGGATCGTGGGATTCACTGAATTCAAGATGATAACCCAGGGTAATGGATTGCGACCAAAGCCGTCCGTTCCATATGCGTTTGGCGATAATATCTCCGTATACTTTTTGATAATCAAAATTTCTGTATTTGAGATCATCGCGGTAGCGAGCCGTATTTTGCAATATTCCGGCAGAAAATCCCAAATCCCATATCAGAGCTGCCCAGGTGTAGCTGAGATCAAAATTGACGGCATCCTTGCCGGTAATATAATCAAAATAAAATGTATAAATATGATGATCGAGATAATCCGAACCAGTCACAGAAATACCGACAGCAGTCTTGTCTGTTTCGGACCATGAGTACCGGGGACTCCATGTAAGCGGCCAGAGCCATCGCCATGGGCGATAGGGAGAGGGGGGATAAAGAGAAACCGTTTTTAGAGGTGCATAGCTGACGGATTTTGATACAGGTGCCGGTGTGACAGAAACCGGTTGTATATCGGAGGAAGATATTCTGGCGATGGTCGTTCCCTGCGCTGTATATTGGGTATAGTAAATGTCGCCGTTATCGGATTCCGAGGGATGGAGTATTCCGTCCAGGAGCTGCGTGAGGCACTCATGAATCTGACCGCTGACTGTCGTTTTCCATAAGTTCAGATCTCCGGATTTATCGGAAATATAACCGATCGAACCGTCATGCATCCAGAAGGGGCTCATTTCGACAGCACTGTCATCGGTGAGTTTTTGCCAGCGATTCTCCTGATTCAATATACATATATCAAACTGCTGCTGTTCCACATCAAATACAGAAGCAATGATTTGATCGTCTTTGACTGAAAGGGATTCTATCTGTTCGAATGGCACACCGGTATATATATATTCAATTTGTGATGAATTCAGGTCTTTTTTGCCAATCCGGTTGGATTCGTGGATTTGTTCAACCCAGTAGATTGCATCGCGATCAACGGAAAAACTGCGTATTCTGCCGGGAATATCGAGATGGGTAATCTTTTTGGAAACTGAATCATAGGTATAGAGCGTTTCGAATTGCTGATAACCATCCCGGGTGGGAGAATGCATGAAGTAGAGTATTGTTCTGTCTTCATTCCATTGATGGCTGCATTGACCCCAGCAGCGAACGAGATCTGTTTCCTGAAGGGTGGTGAGGTCCCTTACGGTTATCGTTTTGGGATGATATCCGTCATTTTTGCTGTAGGTAAGATGATTGCCATGGATCTGCGGATTTGTATGACGCCATGGCGAGAGAATGGATTCGTGAGGCGTAATGGTATCTTTTCGGGATTCATATTCTGCTTGTGCTTCGGAAATGACTTCATTTCTCCAGGATTCATACAATTCATCCCAGGTTTTACCCCAGATGCGGAGCGCAGCGCGGTTTAAGGCATACGGAATCCAGTCGTCACCATATTCATGGTTCCAGCGAGTCAGTGAATCTCGGCCGTATTGATTGGCAATATATTGAATAAAAAAGGCACCAAACAGGTAATGGCTGGAATATCCCGGCCAGTTATTCAGACCGGTCGATAGTTCGCCAAGTTCCGGAATTCGGTTCGAAAGCGCTGCATTTCGCAGCATTGTACGATAGAGGGAATTGCGCAGACGGCCTCTGTTGCTCATCAGCGTTTCGTAATAAACGGCCATGCCTTCCGTGTACCAGGGCGGTGCTGTCGCATTGTTTCGGGCAAATTTACCAAATATGATGTTTAATACCGGATGAAGCCCATGGGAGTTATCGGTGTGCAGAATGTGGGTGTACTCGTGATAAATGAGCTGCCGCATCCAGTCATCATACAAACCGAGTTCTTCTGTGATAATCGGAGGATAGGCATATAACCTGATTTCATTGCTGGGAACAGGTCGTGCCCAGCCATTGGCCTCATCGAGATTATCCGTCACGCTCAAATGCGTTTTGCCATCCGGTATCCACTTCAGATTCGGAATAAGCTGCGTGTGCGCTTCTTCGGCAATACTCAGGGCTCGCTTTGCAAAGTCTGCCCTCTGGGCTGGATAATGAATAATAAAGTGTTCGCTTTCGAGCTCTTCCCACTCTGTATCTGGATCATCAATCGCCCATGCTGCCTGCGGAATGCACAGCAAAAAGAATAATATAAGATATATTGCAGTCTGCTTCATATTATTCAGAGGGCGATCGAGTCAGAATATCAAATGAACAAATACCGAAAGTGAGTGTATGAAAAACTATCGATAGGTTATTTCAGATAATTCCATGCAAATGCCTGAATGCGAAGATTATCCGGATAGGATTTCTTTGAGCGTTCGATGAGTTCGAAAGCTTCCTGAAGATCACCATCTTCAAGACTTTGGCGGCATCGGGCGAGTAAAGCAATGACTTCCGGATCTTCGTTGACGAGACGTTCAGCTTTTTCTTTTGCTTGCTTTTCGGCTTCTTCCCTGGCTAATTTTTCAGCTTCGAGTTTTGCCTGTTTTTCGGATTCTTCCTGGGCTTCTTTTTGGGCCTGTTCCTCCTTTATTCTCAGGGATTCTTCTTCGGCGAGTCGGCGGGCTTCTTCCAGAACTTTGCGTTCGAATTCTTCTCTGGCGCGCCTTTCGGCCTCTTCACGTTCACGTCTCTCTCTTTCCTGTCTCTCTCTCTCGAGTCTTTCTCTCTCGAGTCTTTCAGCTTCTTCTCTTTCGAGTCTTTCCCTTTCGAGTCTTTCAGCTTCTTCTCTTTCGAGTCTTTCCCTTTCGAGTCTTTCAGCTTCTTCTCTTTCGAGTCTTTCCTTTTCGAGTCTCTCGGCTTCTTCTCTTTCGAGTCTTTCCCTTTCGAGTCTCTCGGCTTCTTCTCTTTCGAGTCTTTCCCTTTCGAGTCTCTCGGCTTCTTCTCTCTCGAGTCTTTCCTTTTCGAGTCTCTCAGCTTCTTCTCTTTCGAGTCTTTCCTTTTCG
>JAFRYG010000020.1 GCA_017441205.1 Pseudomonadota bacterium | reverse complement strand
TGTTTTGCGGGGCGTTGCGGGGGCCGAGATTCGCACCGTCCTGTGAACGGTGCGAATCGCAGAGCCCAGTGAGCAACGGCCAGGCACGAGCCGGAGCGCCGACTGGCGAGGGAGGCGAAGTGAATGGCCTCTTGCGAACTGAGGCGGATTGTTTGGATTGGGGGCGTTGCGGGGGCGTATTATCTTGAAGTCCCCCGCAGTGGGGGAAGGCGCGTATTTGCTTTGCAAATAGCGCCGCAGGGGGCCACTGCCCCCAACAAACTTAAAAAAAGTGATGATTCTGGCATCCCTCGTGGAAATTCAGAAATATCGTGAAACATGCCAAATGATATTTAAATCGAAATTTCCCCCCACGATTGCAAATAAGATGCTAATATCTGTGTGCCTGAAACAATGAATAGCGAGTGAGCGGTTCTGTTTTGCGGCGGTTGATGTATCTGGCATCAGATTTAGTTATGGTTATCAAATGACAGCAGAGGGAGGGATTATGAGAAAGCATCGATGGATGACATTGGGGTGTTTGTGTGCGTCATTCGTGGTTTTGCCGGCTTGTTCGAACGATATTCTGGCAACGGGCACGGAATTGTGCGGCAATGGCCAGCTGGATGATGGAGAGGAATGTGATGGTTCGGAATTTCCTGAAGATGCCTCATGTCCGAAGGGAATGTCGTTGCCTGACGGAAAAAACATTGTGTGTACTGAGCTCTGTAAACTCGATGTTTCGGATTGTGCCAAAAAAAGTGATCCCGAAAAGCAGGATCCCGAAAAGCAGGATCCCGAAAAGCAGGATCCTCAAAAACAGGGTGATGGGCAGAAGTGCGGCAATGAGCAGCTGGATGAAGGTGAAATATGTGACGGTGATTTGATTTCCGGCGAAGCCGCATGTCCGGGGAATACTGTATTGCCGGAAGGCATGGATATAACCTGCAATTCAGATTGTTCGCTGAATACAGATGCCTGTTCGCAGTGCGGCAATGGTCAGATTGATGATGGAGAAACCTGCGACGGTGAATCGCTGCCGGAAGATGTTTCATGTCCGGAGGGCTTCTTTTTGCCCGAAGGGATGCAGATAACCTGTCGCCCGGACTGTTCACTGGATATGGATGTTTGTACGCAGTGCGGCAATGGTCAGATCGACGAGGGAGAAACCTGTGATGGCGAGCTGCTGCCGGAAGATGTTTCATGTCCGGAGGGCTTCTTTTTGCCCGAAGGGATGCAGATAACCTGCCAGCCGGACTGTTCGCTGGGGATGGATGTTTGTACGCAGTGCGGCAATGGTCAGATCGATGAGGGCGAGGAATGTGATGGTACGTTGATGCCTGAAGGGGCGGCCTGTGCGGAGGGAATGATTCTGCCCGAAGGTACTGCCCTGAGCTGTCGCAGTGATTGTACTTTGAATACAGATGCCTGCACGCGATGCGGCAATGGTCAGATCGATGAAGGCGAAGTCTGTGATGGAACGTCGATGCCCGAGGGGGCTGCATGTCCGGATGGAATGGTATTGCCCAAAGAAACTGCCCTGAGCTGTCGCAGTGACTGCACGCTGAATACAGACGCATGTACGCGGTGCGGCAATGGTCAGATCGACGAGGGCGAAGCCTGTGACGGCACCAATCTCAATAATGCCAAGTGTCCGTCGGGAACTGAACTGCCCTCCGGAAAAGCATTGAGCTGCAATGCCGATTGCTCACTCAATACTTCCGCATGTGTCAAGCCGTGCCATACGCGGATAGAATATGGATCGACGTGGAACCATGGGCCAAACCATCCGAGCAATGTAGATGAAGTGGACGGCAAGGTAACGTGGGATGGCAATTGTCAGGAAGAGGGCGGCAATTCCTATGCGACGCTCTCGAATGGGTGGAAGCCGTACTTTAAGGGGTACAGCTGCCTGATTTCTCTCAATTACACAGGTAATTGCGGCGAAGACAATGTTTGCAGAACGCGCGTCAAATACAACTCCAACTGGAAACCTGCACCTGGCAACACCAATTATTACGATGATGTCAAAGGTGTCGTCACCTGGAGCGGTCTGTGTTCCGGCGATCACGTCACGCTTTCGAATGGCTGGACACCCTATTTTAGCGGAGCCTGTAAAATGGCACTTCGTTATACCCAGTGCGGACCATTGTTCCTGAATCCCGTGATTCCCTCAGATTTCCCGGATCCCGGGGCGATTCTCGTCGACGGTACATATTATGTCGTCGGGACGGGCGGAAATACGACTGATGCGTATTACATGAGATCTTCCAAGGATTTGGTCAATTGGACAAATGTCGGTTATGCCTTCAAAAATGGCAGCGGTCCATCCTGGGCAAAAGATAATTTCTGGGCACCTGAACTTCATAAAGTAGATAATCACTATAATATATATTATAGCGTCAGAAACAAAAATACGGGCAGATACTGTGTCGGTGTCGGAACTTCCGATAAAGTCACTGGGCCATATAAAGATAAAGGACAACCGCTCGTATGCAAGGATAATGTTGGCGTCATTGATGCCAGTCACTTTACCGACAGTGATGGTAAAAATTATGTATTGTGGAAAGATGACGGCAATGCTTTGGGCAAAAAAACACCTGTTTTTATTCAGGAACTGACCAAAGACGGACTCTCGCTCGTGGGCAAACCGACGCAGATTTTGACGAATGATCAGAACTGGGAAGGATCGCTCATCGAAGGTCCATGGCTGATAAAGCGCGGTTCATATTATTATTTATTCTATAGTGCCAATGGATATGCTTCATCAAGATATGCCGTTGGCGTGGCCCGGTCAAAATCGCTTCTTGGGCCATATACAAAACACAGTGGATCTATTCTGCACTCCCAGGGCCATTTCCAGGGACCGGGACATGGATCCGTACTTCAGGCGCCATCTGGAGAATGGTTCCACATCTATCATACATGGATAGAAGGCGCTGTCGGATATAATAATGGCGGAAAGCGCGTCGTGGCTGTCGATCGCATTGACTGGATCGATGACTGGCCGCAAATGTATTCTGCGCCGATGTATCGGTCGCAGCCTGTAATTCGTTGAGCTTTTATATCATGGCGCTATTGCTCTGCAATACGCGCCATGGCGCCGGCTTTTCGGCTTTGCCTCAATACGCCGGCGCCTTATTCTATGGTCTGATATGGAACAGAGCGTTCAAAAAAACACTTCAAATGGTCAGCAGGTACCGGCAGATGATGATTTGAATATCATTGCGCCCAATGATGATGATGAGGCCGGTCATTCTGCATCGGCACCATCTGCTCCCGAAGCAGCATCCATCGCAGAGGATTCTGCATCGACGGCATCAGCTCTCGAAGCCGCACCCATTGCCGAGGATTCCGCATTGACGGCATCAGCTCCAGAAGCTGCACCCAGTGCGGATAGTCCTGCTGCCTCAGAACGCAAAGAAACACAGTCAAAGACTGAGTCCTGGGCTGTACTGGATAATCTGCTGCCGGGATATCATGAACTCGTTCCCATCGGACATGGCGCTCAGGCAACGGTATTCAAGGCATTGGATGACAATGGCAATATCGTTGCGATAAAAACTTTTAATCAACAAACCTTTGCTGACTGGAAGGATGAGGAACTTCTGCGCAGGGAAGTCGAGACACTTCGTACGTTATCGTGCTTTGGGGTTCCGGAGTTCATAGATTTTATCGAAAAACCTCCCTATTATTTTTTGATTGAATCCTACATCGATGCCCCCTCAATGTCAGCTCTGATTGATTCCGGATACCGTCCAACGTGGGAGGACGTCATTGCAATTCTGACGAGTGCAGCGCATGTTTTCAGAATTCTCGAAGACCGACCCATTCCGATCATTCATCGCGATGTTAAACCTGCCAATATCCTGGTCGGTCGGGACAGGCGGGTATCGATCGTCGACTTTGGTGTCGTGGCGGCAATTCGTCAGCATACGGTCGGAATGACATTCGCAGGAACTGCCGGTTATGTGGCTCCTGAGCAGTTGTATGGCAAAGTTACACCTGCCGCAGATATGTTTGGACTCGGAATGTCCATGCTTCATCTGATTACGCATGTTGCCCCCTGTGATATGGAGATGAAGGGGCTCAAGCCGTCCATTGAGAAGTATTTGCCCTCCAATACGCCGGATGAGCTGGCGATACTGCTTCATGATATGATCGAGCCGGATCCGGAGCATCGTATTCAGAGTGCTATGCAGCTTATTCAGCGGCTTGATGCGCTGGATCTGTCAGCTGTGCTGTCATCGGTGAATAAGAAAAAGGAAAAGATCCGGCGCAGAACAGAGAAGGAACGCGTTGCACTGCGTCGTAAGGCGCGCGAGAAGCAGGAGCGCGAAGCTGAGAAATTATCCCGCGTCATTGCGGGCCCAAAGGTCAAAAAAAATAAAGAGGATCCTTTTAGAAAAATCAGAAAAATTGCGCATAGTCGGGTGATGAATCGTATCAGTTTTGTCCGCATGGCTTTTTTTCAGTCCCTTACGCGCTTTGTCATCTGCGGCGGAATTGTATTGATTGCATTCGCCGCATGCGTCATTTTGGCAATTCTGGATGTGTTTTCTGCAGAAACGCTTGATATGATTATGTTTGTGAGCACGATAGCCGGCGTCGCCTTATCCTGTATTGCTTTGTGTTATTATAATTATCAGGCAGGCCGGGGATTGACGCTTCCGAAGCAGAAAACCAAATATCAGATAGAGACAGAAAAATATATTCTGACGCTCAACAATATATATTGGCTCGCGTTGACTACAGATGATTTGGATGCGGAATCGATTTGTAATCACAGTATTCTTGATGAATTGAGATGGCAGATCGCAGGCCTTGACAATAAATCATATAAAGAGGCGCTCGAATGGTATCCTGCAATTGAATTGGAAGACAGTTCTTCTGCCGTGCAAAAAGCAACACTGAAAGCGCAGGATTCTTCGAAACATGTCCTGAATGTGGTTGATACAACCAATTGTATCGTTCCGGGAAATAATAGTTTTTATGAAGATCAGAAGCACTTTTTTATTGGTTTTCCCGAACACAAGAATTTCAAACTGATGTGGCTGGTTCTGGCCTCAGTTCCTTTTTTTGTTCCCATTATTATTTTTACTCTCTTTATTTGTCCCGGACTCTTTTATAATGTATTTGGATCCATTCCTGCGGCTATCGTTTATTTAATTATTATTTCGTTGCTGCTGTTTTTGCCGTCTTTTATTCTATTTAATTATGTTTTAAAGGATATTAATGCCCCTGATGCAAAAATAAAAACTGAAAGACATCGGAAATTTCATACGCGTTTTCTATGGGAATGCCGCAACCGAAATCCATATACTTTTCATCGTGAAGAACTTGAAAATACGGATTCAGAGAAGGCAATTCAGGTTAAGGGAATATGGCAGTAATACGTATTCTGGGGATCGATCCCGGGTCGAGATATATGGGCTATGGCGTGATCGAGCAGGAAGGCTCGCGCCTGAAACTTGTGGATGCGAATCGCCTCGTGCTTGGCAATGCGCCATTTACGGAGAGATTGCTCAGGATTGATTCTTTTCTTAACGAATACCTTCAGCAGATGCAGCCCGATGAAGCTGCGTTCGAGGGTATTTTTCATCAAAAATATGCCGATGCAGCCATTAAACTCGGTCATGCGCGCGGTGTTGCTATCGTCGCATGTGCTCGCTTTGGTTTGCCGCTGTTTGAATATTCACCCACAGATGTCAAGCAGAGCATAACTTCATTTGGGCATGCCGAAAAAGCACAGGTGGCCCAAATGGTTCGAATTCTGCTTGGAGTGCAGAATGCGTGGCCTGTCGATGCATCGGATGCTTTGGCGATTGCAATCTGTCATGCCAACCGGAGATAGGTATAAATCTTCACCCAAAGGTGAAGATTTATACATTTTGAACAGAATTACATCGCAGGAACGGCGTTCAGATCGATGCTCTGAACATCAGCGGTCGCATAATTGGTCATTGTGACGTTCTTATTTTCGTCAATGGTCACTTCGCCAAGGACGACGCCATCGTGTTCGACGATCATACGATTGTTGTCAACGGCTGTGAACTTGAGGGATTCGCCATTTTCGCCTGTGGCATAAACGGAACCATCTTCGCCGGGAACAAATGTGACGTTGCTGCCGATCGGGTTGCTGCCCATGAAGAATTCGATCATATTGATGATCAGCCAGTCAGCAAAAATGAAGAGCTCATAGGCCGGCAGAATGGTGAAGCACCACATGACGAGGGTCTGAACAAAAACATTCGAGTGAACACTTTTGTTAAAATTCCACAAAAGCCGTGTGGCACCGAAACTACCAAAGCATCCATTGAGCAGAGCACCAAGGGCAAGCGTGCATACAGCAACTTTAAACCAACGTTTCATTGTTTCTCCTGTTAAATTGTGTTGAAATGTGTTCGTGAACCATTAAGTACACGAAAAACGAACATATTTTAGAACAATCTGATTGCTTTTTCAAGGTATTGTAAAAATCAGTTTGCCGATAAGTCAGCAATTCAGCACTAATGCGGTTTTTAATAAAAATCGTACATCAAAGTGAAACATTTTCCCCTTAATGGCATCATTAGGGTGAAGGAATGGTCCTTCCTGTTTTGAGGGGTGACTAATGTATTCATCCGGATTTGTCTGACGTACATAATTCCCAGACATAATGCACAGTCAGCCGTGGGGAGGTTTACGGTTTCCATGTATTCGGACGCGAAGCATGATACCGGGGTGCTGTGCAGGCCAGGCACATCGGGATGCTTTTTTTTACGACATATTTATGCCGCAAAGGGAGCAGTGTGTCAGGACTGATCGCATTTTGGGTTCGGGCGTCGGTCGGCGGGCGGGAATGGGCGAGAGAGATTAACCCTAAAGGTTAGCTCTTGGTGTGGGTGTTGATGGGGGATATGTCTACATGTGGTTACATCCGGGCATAGACTGATCTGGTCTTTGAAGCTTTGATTATTCACTTCCCTTCACTTCTGGTAACTAACCCCTAACAACCGGCAACTAAAATATGATAGATCAACTTTTGGGGGATGTTCATTTGTAATCTGTCTTTGGTATGATTGTATTTCCTGTTCTATTTTTAATATCATTAATAATTTTTTGCATAGAATCGTCTTCTGCTTTGCATAAAATTAAAAATGGGCGCCCGGTTGAGCGTTCAAAACGTGTTTTACCCAGAATACGTCATGCCGCCAAAATGGCATTCATGCAAACGCGTGTGCGCGAGCGATGGTGGGGGTATGCACATGTCATAATTTTTTATGCCTTCCTTGTTTTCCTGCTTGGGACGATCGAATTGTTGGTTCAGAGTACTGTTCCTGGGTGGCATTTCAATGATTTGCTGCCGCAGGGAGTTGTCAGTGCAATCCATCTGGTTCAGACGTATTTTGCGGGGTTGACTCTGATAGCCGTCGTTGTGCTGGGAATGCGCCGTCTGTTCAAACCGGATCAGATTCGTTCGACTGCGGATGCCTGGATTATTCTTGGGCTGATTGCAATGCTGATGGTCTCGCATATTGTGGTCATTGCGTCGAACATAGTTGTGCGGTGCGAATCATCATGGGTGCCCGGATGGCTGATTCTGACACCGTGGCTTGCATCGTTCATGACCGAGGAAAATGCGCCGGTCATTCATGATATTGCAGCATCTGTACATATTTTGTGCGTATCGTTGTTTTTTGTCTGGATTCCCAGAGGCAAGCATTTTCATATTGTGATGGCATTTCCGAGCCTTTTTTTGCAGTACAGGGATTATTACAAAAACACTCCTGTTACTGGGCCCGAAACCCCAAACATGGTGAAGTTTGAGGCTGCACTCGAAGATGCAGCTGAAAAAGATTTGCCTGAATCGGAGTGGCCGGTTTTGGGGGCGTCCAGAATTGCCGAATTGCCCCGCAATTTTATTCTCAATGCATTTGCGTGTACTCAATGCCAGCGGTGTACGAATGTCTGTCCGATGGTTGCTGCCGGACTGGGACGCGGTCCCATGGATTCCATGATCGATTTGCGCAGGTTGTGTAAGGAGCGCGACAATCTTCTGGTAAAGGCGGATTCTGCATCCAGTGGCATCATCAGTGCTCAGGAATTATGGGAATGCACGCAGTGCGGCGCCTGTGACAGGACTTGTTCTGTCGGCGTGGAGCATACTTCGAGGATACTTGAGCTTCGTCGAAATATCACCTATTGCGAAAAGATGCCGCCGAAACTGAATTCGGTATTTGCAGGGGCTGAACGGAGCGGAAATCCCTGGGGGTATTCCAGATCAGAACGTACAAAATGGATGGAATCGTGTGCTCTACCTGATAAAAGCCGCGTCAATTCTTTTTTGCCTCGGGTACTCATTTTTTCCGGGTGTATGGGGGCTTACGATCCCACCGCACGAAAATCTCTTATTTCGGCAGTAAAGTGGCTGCAGAAACAGGGATTTGATGTGCTTTTTATGGAACGCGAAACCTGCTGCGGTGAGCCATTGCGAAAGTTGGGCAATGAACAGGAATTCGTCAAATGCATGGAGAACAATTTAAGGGAGATATCTCAAATACGGCACGATATTATCCTGACGATGTGTCCGCACTGTGCGGTAACGCTTCGCGATGATTATGCATCGGATTCTGTGCATTTGAACGTTCTGCATCTGGGAGAGTTTCTTGCGCAGCTGTATGCGAATCATGCATTGGAACTTCATGTGCCGTCAGCATTTGAATCGCAAAAGATCATTATGCATATGCCATGCAGGCTTGGTAAGCAGCCTGAGTATCCTCGGGATCTTGTGCGTCTGACGAGGGCTTTGGGCATCGTTATACCTGACGATGATATTTCCCGGGCGCATTGCTGTGGTGCCGGCGGTGGACAGTTTTTCCTGGATAATAGCCGCAGTATGGTGCAAATGAGAGCGCATGAGCTTATGGCGGATAATCCTGATATCGTTGCGGCGGCGTGTCCGTTCTGTCAGCAAATGCTGGAAGGCGAACTTCAGAAGGATGATGAAAAAGTCAAAATGGTGAATCTGATTGATATTGCACTGGATTCTGTCGCATTGGTAAAAAATGAGTCCGTCGGTAATCTGTTCTGATTCTATATAATTGCAGGGGGATGATTGTGAAATCAATTCGTCGCGGATATTTACCAGAGTATGAAAAAACATTTCGTGATACAGGCATTGATGCGCTCGGCGAGGCTGTGATCGATGCGTTGTTTTTGCTTAACCGGGGGCATTCTCTCAAACGCGCCACTCATATCGCCATGGAGCATTATCAGTTATCGGAGCATCAGAGAATTGCCCTTACGCGTGGGTTGGCTTCGGATGATGAAATCATGCGCCGAACGGCCAATATGCTCGATAGATGCAGTGTTTGCGATAAAACGATCTATCTCGATGGATTCAACGCCATTATCCTCATGGAATCGCTCGTATCCTGCTCTCCGATTTTTCAGTGTATGGATTTTGCTGTACGTGATTTGGCTAATCTCAGGGGATCCTATCATATCATCGATAAAACAGAATCCGCGATAAGACTCATACTTCGGGAACTGGATTTGCTTCACGTACGGCGTGCCGTCTTTCACATCGATAGTCCTGTGTCGAATTCGCGCAATCTCAAAGTACTCATTTGTCGTCTGGCAGAGGAATATACTGTTGACGTCGATGTCGAACTCATTGATGCGTGCGATAAATCATTTTATGATAAGGAATATGTCGTTTCGGGAGATGGCATTGTCATTGATCATGCGAAATCCTGGATTCCTTTGTATCGCTGGATCGTCGAAAGATATCATGATAATCACGATATCTGGCTCATCGATTTTATTGAAATGTCGAAGGCCTACCGCAGGCTGGTGCATTTGTAACCATGAATCCCCAGCTTTCATTCTTCAATGTTGTTCATCATTTCTCCAGCCCTGTTCTGTGCGGCAGATTGATATTTATTCTGTTCCTCCATTGCCTTCATCCATTCTCTCAATTTTTTCATGGCCTCTGAAGTTTTTTTATCTTGTTCTTCCTTGCTCATTTGATCCCATTCTTCATCCGTCCATGAGGGCCTTGGAATTTGCAGAGAAACGCCACTTTCTGTCTCTTTGCGGGCATGGGTCATGTCTAAATCCATGGATAAATCGCCGTTGAGATCGACTTTCATTCCTGTAAAGGCACCTACATCTCCATCTGAGGTAAATACATACATACCGAATTCACCTTCCGGCAATTGATCTGCAGTAAAATCACCGTTCTGACTTAAGGAAGCATCGGCAGCCCAAAAGCTTTTATGTTTATCATCCCCATCATATCTGTATATCATTGCACCGACTGCTTTTTTTGAAAGGCGCGGGGGCAGAATTAATTTGCCGCGCAATGTTCCGCCTGTCGTCAGTACGAGTTTTACGAAGCGCGTTTCGCCCATTTCGAGTGGTATGACACCGGAGCGTGAAATATGTTCTTCTCCGGGATGTTCATCTGTTTTTTCCCAGAATGAATCCGGACGAGCTTCGATGATATAGGTTCCCGGCATCAGATTATCGATGAGTGCTGTATCATCCGGGATGGGCGTCCAGTTCGTCGTCATCTCTTCGCCGTCGTCCGGTTTATAAATATATCGATAGAAACCTTTGGCAGGACTGTTGTCGCGCTTAATGACGAATTGCACGTTCAGGCGTGCGAATGGTTTGAGTGTGAGTGTGGTTGTGGTGCCAGCAATGGCGCGGGCTGTGGCTTCGGTCAGTTTGTCTGCCGAAACTCCGCGAACCAGATAGGGGCCGCCCGTCAGATCTTCGAGTGAATAGTATCCGTTTTCATATTCGAGTTCATGGACGACTTTTTCAGATGCAATGTCTGTTACAGTGACCATGGTTTTGATCGGATCGCGCCCGGTCTGGTTGCTGACGACGAGGCCGATGCCCGTCAGTTTTGTCATGCCAATATTGTATTCATAGCGTCTTTGATCATGCGGTGTGATCGTATCGTAGATGTTTTTATAACCGTCAGCAGTCACAGCAATCCGGATATTCTTCATATCGGTTGCCGGGAGTTGATAGGAGCCATCCTCCTGAGATGTCGTCTGCATCAGAACTTTTCCATTCCGATCGATATATTTCAGATCTGCGCCGGCAATCGCTTTATCGGTGGCTGCATCCGTCACGATGCCGTACACTGTAACACCGGCCTTCATGGGAATGTCGCCAAGATCAACCGTTTTACCGGGTTCAAGTTCGATATCTGTCAGTTTTTGGGTAACAAAATTCTCTGCGGTAATTTCGATATCCAGCACGCCGCCGTAGGCTCCTTTGAGCAGGAATTTTCCGGCTTCATCAGTGGATATGTTCTGGAATGTGTAAGTTTCGGCATCTGAATTGTCATATTGATAGAAAAATCTGAGATCTGCGCGGACGCCTTCATCTTCGGATACGATGCGGCCTTTTATCTGTGCTTCGGGCCATAACAGGATGTTTTCCGATGCATCCGGATCACCATCGACTTCGATTGGATGGAATACATCGAATTTGCCCCTGGCTACGTATCCCGGATATTCCGCCGCAATCTGGTATTCTCCGTCATTGAGTGACAGGGAATACTCACCGGAAGCATTGCATTCTGTCGTTTTGACGATGCGTTCATCGTCTTTGACGATAATTTTTGCAGCCAGCGGCTGATTGGTCTGTGCATCCAAAACAGTTCCCGAAAAATTGCTGGAATCTTCATTTTCAATGGTTTGGTTGACATTCGCAGTCTGGCTGCCGGATTTCTGATCGTCGGCATCGGGATCTGTTTCATTACTGAAAAAGAAGAGTGCGCATGCGACGATGACTGCGATGGCAGCGGCAATGATAATGATGATTTTTGTTTTCATAATTCCGGCTCCATTCGGAAATAATCCGGGAACAATTTATATCTTTCAGCTTGGGGTGACTATTGTTTTATCCGAGCAAATTGACGCGGTTCCGGAGTAGCTCAGACAATAAAGACGCCAGCGTATATGCCGACAGAGTCATCTCTGTTGGCATATAGCGGGCGGCAGGAGGTCGTATTGGCGTGTAGTCTGAGTATCCTGAAGCGGAGCGGACAGACGGAATCCTGTTTGCAGGTGCACTGCTCATTTTGAGCCAATAGGCCGAAACGTGCGGCGTATTGAGCCGGAAGACGCTCTGTTGAACGTCTTCCGGCGAGATAGTCACGCGAAAAAAAAGTGATGATATGATAGAAAATTCATATATGTAAATTTGTTTATTTTATTGTTGATTTTTTAATTATGGCGAGAGAAGGTTCAGTGTCGATGAAATTTCGACATAATGAAATGATTTTTGAGGAGGTGTTATGGGAATGTTCATTAATCCGTTCACTGATTTTGGGTTTAAACGATTATTCGGTCAGGAGGACAGTAAGATCATCCTGATTGGCTTTTTGAATGCGCTGTTTGAGGGAGAATTTGTGGTGATCGATTTGGTTTACCGCGACAAAGAGCAGCTGAGGGAAAGAGCGGGAGAGCGAGGGGTTATCTTTGATATTTATTGCACGACTGAGGATGGGGAACGATTTATTTTGGAAATGCAGAATAAAAGTCAGAGGCATTTTGAGGATCGTGCGCTATACTATGCTGCGCATGGAATCGTGCGTCAGGGCATTTCGGGGGACTGGGACTACGATTACAGTGCAGTTTTTGGAATCTTTCTTATGAATTTTACCCATGAGGTTTTGCTGGGTGAATTCCGAAGCGACTTTGGTATTCGGAATTTGCGGACTGACAGGCCTGAAGATCCCAGTCGTGTGCAGGTATTGACACGAAAATTGCGCATGACTTTTTTGCAGATGCCACTGTTCGATAAGGCCGAGGGAGATTGCGAAACCGACCTGGACAAATGGACATATATTTTGAAGAATATGGAAACGTTAAAGAAAATACCCTGGCAGGCCGAGAAAGAGGCTTTTGAGGCGCTTGCGCAGGTCGGCAGTTATGAGGCTTTGTCGGAGGAAGAACGCAATCGTTATGACGATGCCCTGCGCAATTATCGTGATAGTGTTGCTGTCTGCGAAGCTGCAAAAGAAGAAGGCAGGGAAGAAGGCAGAGAGAACGAGAAGCTGCGTATGGCGCAATCGTTGATAAAAGCTGGCTTATCGACAGAGTTCATTATGCAGCATACAGAATTGTCTCTTGCAGAAGTTGAGAAACTGCGTTCCTGTTGCGAAGATTTACAGTGAACGGGCATTGCGGCGGTTAAAGGGTATTATAGTGAGTGTGCGATGAGAAAAGTGATTGGCATCGGTGAAACGGTATTTGATATTATATTTCATGATGATCAGCCAGTGAATGCGACGCCGGGGGGATCGACGTACAACAGCATGATTTCGCTGGGGCGTGCCGGTATTTCGGCAGAATTCATCAGCGAGACCGGCGATGATCGCGTGGGCAGAAGGATTATGGCGTTTTTGGAGGAAAATGGCGTTTCTTCGCAGAGCGTATGCATTCATTCGGGGCAGAAATCCGCCCTTTCGCTCGCTTTTCTCAATGCGCAAAAGGATGCTGAATATGTGTTTTATAAAGATCATGCGAGGGATCGTCTGGAATTCAGATATCCGCAGATTGAGCCGGATGATGTGGTGCTGTTCGGGTCATTTTATGCCATCAATCCGGTGGTGCGCGATCAGGTGAAATCATTTTTGAAGTATGCTTCGGAGTGTGGGGCCATATTGTATTATGATGTGAACTTCCGCAGTTCTCACAAGGATGATGCCTTAAAACTGCTGCCGAATATTCGGGAAAATTTCGAATTGGCAGATGTCGTGCGCGGATCAAATGAGGATTTCGAAATCCTCTTTGATATGAAGAATGCGGATGATGTGTATGAACAGCGGATTGCACCATTTTGCCGCAATTTTATCTATACGCGGGGAGCTGAACCTGCCGAAATGCGGAGCGCGGACGGTATGCATCGACAGTATCCGGCAGAGCCGGTCAATGCCGTGAGTACAATTGGTGCCGGTGACAACTTTAATGCGGGATTTGCCTATGGCCTGATTCGATATGGAATCACGCGCCAGCAGCTGCGCTGCGGTCTGAGTGCGGATCAGTGGAATGGATTGTTTGAGTGCGCGCAGGCATTTTCCGGCAATGTCTGTCAGAGTATGTACAATTATATCGATGTGGAGTTCGGAATAGGGATGAAAGAAAAGATGAATATAATCAAATGTAAATAATTAATTACCTCCTTGTGCCAAAAAGAAGCTTGACCCTTGTAGGTAAATTGCTAGATTCAGGATGGTAGTGTGATGTTGTGCAATTGAATAAGGAGAAAAGCCATGGCAGAAGGAAAAGCAAAAGTAAAAGCCAGTGCAGGATTGAATGTTCGCAAGGGAGCCGGAACAAATTATGCCAAAATTGGAGGGTTGACGAATGGTACAATCGTGACCTACTACGGTGAAAACAATGGCTGGCTGCAGATTAAACACAATGGTCAGACCGGGTGGATTTCGAAGCAGTATACGTCGATTACACAGGCCGCAACCGGTGGAAGCTCTGGAAATGCTGGAAAATCCTCGTCCGGTTCAGTTCAGGTGACATGCGATGTTTTGAATGTCCGAAAGGGCAATGGTACTGGATATGGGATTATCGGTACGCTTTCGAGGGGACAGGTCGTTTCATATTCGGAAGAAAAGAGCGGCTGGCTAAAGATTTCGTACAAAGGTAAGACCGGGTGGATTTCGAAACAGTATACAAAGGCTTCATCTTCGGGCGGCAATTCATCGTCCGGTAAGAGCTCCTCCAGCAGTTATACTTTGTACGTCAATACGGCTGTTCTGAATGTTCGGGCCGCAGCCGGAACAGGAAACGCCAAAATCGGTACTGTCTCGTATGGTACCAAGCTTACGGCGGTCGGTGATCACAAAGGATGGGCTAAAATTAAATTTGGTTCCGGTTACGGATGGGTCAGCAAACAATATACGTCATCCAAATCACCGTCTTCCGGCGGTGGCGGCGGCGGCGGTTCGGCTTCTTCTTCCATGAAAGCTGCCGGGCAGAAGGCCGCAAACAAGGCTCAGTCTCTCTATTCACAGTACGTCTCTGCAGGCTGGACTTACAGCCAGGCCAAGCGATCTTCATCCGGACATTATGACTGCTCCTCTTTTTGCCATCGTTGCTGGCAGGCCGGCGGCGTCAATTTCGGATGGGCCAGTTCCGAGGGTGAGGCTCTGAAATGCTACAAAGCAGGCGGTACTGTCAGCAGCGTTCAGAAAGTCATTCCGGGTGACCTCCTCTTCTATCATACCAACTGGAACAGCGGTACGAGATGGAAAGGCATCAACCACGTCGCCATCGCTGTCAGCGGTTCACAGCGCATAGATGCTGGCGGCACTCCCGTGAAAAAATGCGGCCTCGGAAGCCCAGTCTATATCGGACGTCCGGGATATTTGCTCTAAATTGTGCAGACCACTGGCCAGTTTTTTTCGGCGGCGCTGCGTTGCGCCGCTTTTTTAGTGCGCTCGGCGAACGCACATTCTAACCGGGGCAGGTCCAGTATCTGCCCGGTAGTGGAGATGGAGGCGCACAAGGACTGCTCCGTCGATGCAAGCAGTCCTTATTTGCCTCAATTCATTACGCCTTGAGCGCAATATTGAGCTTTTTGCGCAGCGTGAAATAATCCTCGCTCAATGCCCAGCGCATGAGCGTTTTCATTCGGCTGTGCATGGTTCGTGAACTGATGGGTTTGGATTCCTCGCCGAGCAGGTTTTCGACGATCGTCGGATCATCGCAGAACAGAAGAGCGACCCGGTTGGCAAAGTCTTCGACGGATTCCATATAGAGCAGAAGATAGGGATTTTTGCGTTTGCTGATCTCATCTATCAGTTCGCTGAGTGTCGCGCGCTCTTCGGGGGAAAGCCCTTTGTCGAGCGTCTTGGAGACCTGCAGCTGGTTTCGTCCGAGAATAATGTCATTCATTTCGGGTTTGACCGTTTTGAAGATGGTCATCAGGATGAGTTCGACGCTCTTTATACCAAGCTCAAGAAGGTAATATTCCGGGCGCATCAGCATCATGGCCTTGGCGGTCATGAATGCGAGTTCCTTATAGCTTCTGCCTTTGAGGCAGGTCGGATGGATGAGGAACGATCGTTTGGTGAAGTAGGCATTCGTCACGCCCGAAAATTTTTCGCATCGGTAGAGCAGCGGAACTTCGCCGAAGCCAAGCGCCTTCGTTTCGTTGCGGATGGTGTTGTTGAACGTCGTGTTCTCGGAAATGTCGATATGGGCATCGCGTTCGTGGATGCCATAGGTCGAAAATTCATTCGAGAACATGTCGCTGATGATCCGGCTGCAGATCTTGAAGAGCTTGACGAGGGATTTGTCGAGCGTCGGCGGAATCAGGTAGGTCCACAGGTCATCCGGCAGTTTTTCGGAGATATCCGGAAGGCCCATATCGGCGAATTTGCTGACGATTGCGTCGCCGTCTTCGTCATTGAAGTGAAGAGCATTGAGTACGCGGTACGTGCAAAGGGATTCGTCGAACATGCCGAGCTTGCGGTAGCATCGGGCGAGGCCCGACAGGGCCGGCAGCGTTTCAAGAGCGAGCGCCAGACATTCGCGGTTTTCCCTGACGGCATCGTGGAGCGTGTCCTCGTTCATTTCATAGAGTCTGGCCAGCTGCAGATGGAACTGGATATTATCGGGATACAGGCGGCTAAGCTCCTTGAATGCTTCGATGGCACCGGCAGGATCATTGAGCTGATTGAGCCGGAAATTCCCCAGATCCTTCCACAGAACAGCAAGCAGCGGGGTATTGTCTGCATCATCCGATTTGACGCGTTCGATCATGGAGGTATAGTTTTTATCGATGCCCGCAAAATCTTTCTGAGCAAGAAGAAGCGCATTGATTTGCTTGAAAGCACCGTAACAGGCCGGTCTGATTTCGAGGATTTGATTGAAAATCTCGATGGCATGTGCTGAATCGCCGAGCTTTTCGGAATCGAGCCAGACCTTCTTGCACATATATTTAATCTTGTCGTCGTCGTTGGCTGCAAGTTTAATCAGAGTGTCGAGAATATCGATGGATTCACTCCAGGCCCCTTTGGATTCGCAGAGAGCCAGGATTCTCTGACATACGGAGAGGTTGTCCGGGTTTTCCTTGTGCGCATCCATATATAATTCCTGCGCGCTGCTGATATCTTCGCGACGGATGATATAGTAATCCCCAAGAGCGGTGAGTATTTCTGCACGCTTTTCTGCAGACGTCATTATACCGAGCAGCTTCGAACGCGCCTCGGAAACAGCATCTTCGCCGCTTTCCAGGGCCTTATCCATAATCATGCCGATCACAACAGAGGCATCATCCTCCGGATTTGCCGCCATATCATTGATTCTGGCCTTATTGGCAATTTCACTCGCTTCGGTATAGGCATAGCTCAGTATTTTGTTGAAGTGCCCGACGAGACTCGGTTTTATCTGTGCGCGGTGGAATGCCAGAAATTCAATCAGCAGACTTGCATCGACATCGTGCGGATCCTTCTGGAGTTCGTCGCGGATAAGTCCAAAGAGCGTCTGCACATCTTTGGGATCATAATAATGAATTCCGGCTGTGCTGCCGAGTGCGGCATCCAGATCGTTCATGGCAGCCTGGATGGCTTCCATAGCCTGATTGTTATTCTGATTTTCCGTTGTGTTCTGCATTTTCCATCATCCTGTATCAGAGTGTGAAAACGGGCCTGTCAGGCCGAAAAAAAGTGAATCAAATCTACGCATTGTATCACATTTCGTAAAGGAATTTATTTGGGTGCGTTCGCTATGGCCTGCGGCCATACGCTGCCGCCTGCGGCTATCGCGCAGTGCTGCGCGATACGCCTGCGGGGCCCGTCTATGCGCCCGCTTGCGCGGACTGTGCGCATACGACGGGCCTGGAGCATGGGTTATCCAGAAGTTTCGCAGCGTTATCCAGTTTTGTGATATTCGCGATGTCTGGCATTGTTGGAATGCGGCTGCCGCAGTACCTTCAGAGAGCCAAATGATCTTGGCACAGCTTATGCTGGATTCGTCACGCATCAATGGATATTTATTGGATATTCATTGATATTGAACATGCGTACGATGGGGTGACAACATGAAAAATATATTCATATTCGTTATGATGTTGCTGATATGCTGTTTTGCTTCGGTATCGGCGGCGCAGGCTGCACCTGCGGATGGTGGTGTGGATATTCGTGCAGCCATTGATGTTCCCATCACTCTGCAGGTGCATTCAGAGCGTCGTGATGGTTCGGATGAGACGACGCATCCAAAATATCTCATGAGTGGTCTGAATGGGACGATTTCCCTGGGATATCGCTGGATGTATGGCGGTATATATATCGATCAGGAACTCATGTATATGGTGCCTACGTTTGTTTCCCTGGGAGGAGACCATGGTTTCCTTGGCGGAACCTATCTGATGGGACGCGCCATTTTCCCCATCAATGATCGCATTCAGCTCGATTTGGGCGTGGGCATCGGCATCATGTATTCGGATGGTGTCATCAAAAAATATGCCCAAAAGGAAGACCGCGTAAAATATGAGAATGATATTGCCTTTGCTGCAAAAGCCAGTACATCGTTTTTATATTACTTTAACGACTGGTTTTCGCTTGGTTTTTCGATAGATTATTCATTGGGAATCCAAAAAGAATATCATGATGATTTTTACCGCCATTACACGCGGGTTGTCCTTCATAACATCAATCCGGGGCTTCTGTTTGGTTTTAAAATATAGAGATGCGGAACGCACGTTTCTTCCAGGTTTATCCCCAGAGGATGTATTGCATTCCCCAATAATTGCCTTTGTTCGATATGGGCGTATGAATGATGGGACGCATTGGGGGGGGCTGAAAAAGCCGCCGGCGTATTGCCGCAGGCAACAGCGGGCGGCAAAGAGGGCGTATTTGCGCAGCAAATAGCCCGAAACGCGCGGCTGTATTGCCCGGGGACGTGTCGTGACACGTCCTGCGGCGATAAGCAGCGCTCAAACAAAACAAGGAAGTTTAAGATGTCGAGAGCATGGAATTTTGTTGCGGGACCGGCGGGATTGCCGGAAGAAGTGCTGCACAGGGCGCAGGAAGCCATCTGGGATATCGGGATGGGGGCCGGGATTCTTGAGGTCAGCCATCGTTCGGCGTTTTTTGATCAGCTGATGTACGATTTGGAAGCGCAGTTTCGCAGAATCGGCGGAATTCCGGATGATTACGACGTTTTGTTTCTGCAGGGCGGGGCGACGCTGCAGTTTTGCCAGATTCCGGCGGAGCTGACGCATCCGGGCGACCATATCGACTGCATTCATACGGGATTCTGGACGCGCAATGCGATGCGCGATGCGGCATTCTATGTGCCCATTCATTATGCATACGACGGTGCGGCAACGGGATTTGAGCATATTCCGTCGGACGATGAGATTCATTACAGTGAAAATCCGCGCTACGTCTATTATTGCGCGAACAATAGTTTTATGGGGACGGAGTGGCAGCATGCGCCGAAGACGGATTATCCGATAGTGGCCGACATGAGCAGCAATATATACAGTCGTCCGATAGATGTGCGTGCGCACAGTCTGATTTTTGCTTCGGCCCAGAAGAATCTCGGTATTGCGGGATGCTGCGTCGTCATTGTCAGACATGATTTTCTGGAGGCTTGTCAGCCGGATCCCAGACCGTCGATGTTCAATTACCGCCGGCTCGTGGAGAACCGTTCGATGCTCAATACGCCGCCGACATTTGCGTTATATATGATGAAGCAGATGCTGGACTGGATCGAGGAACACGGCGGCCTCGAGGGCATGGCGGCCATCAATCGCCAGAAGGCGGCTATCATTCGCGACGCCATCGACGATACGCATGGATTTTTCAGGCACGTCGGTGAACCGCAGTGTCGTTCGATGATGAACATTTCTTTCAGGACGGCGTCGAAAGAACTGGACGATGCCTTTATTGAGGGCGCTGAAGCGCACAATATGCTTGGACTTCGTGGGCATCGCGAGACGGGCGGTCTGCGGGCATCCGTATTCAATGCATTTCCGATCGAAGGATGCCGGGCACTTGCCGAATATATCCGGGAATTTGCGCGCGTCAGGGGATGAGGTCGTCGATACATGAGGCGGCGAAGCCGTAACAGTTCAGCATCATCTTAAATAACGCTGTTTTCATATATAACTTCGTGTATAAATAAACAGCTGCTTTGCAGTCTTTGGGGCTGCAAATAATACAATGGATCGCAGCGACAACCGGGAATCTAAAAACAATGAGAATTATGATAAACGCAAGATTAGTCGTGATATTGGCCGTGACGATGCTTCTGAGCCTCTGTGCATGCAATAAAAAAGAGCAGGCGAGCAGCCGGGAAGCAGAAACCAAAGCGGACGCAGTAAGAGTTGAATCCGATATGGAATCGGCCAAACCACAGGATGAACCAGCAGTGCGCGAGGCTGCATCCCTCTATGATTTTACGGTGAAATCGTGGGATGGTAAAGATATATCACTCAAAAATTATCAGGGAAAAACGGTTTTGATCGTCAATACGGCCATTGCCTGTGGTTTTACGCCGCAATACGAAGGCCTCGAAGCAGTTTATCAAAAATATCACGAAAAGGGCCTGGAAATTCTGGATTTCCCATGTAATCAGTTCGGCGCTCAGGCGCCGGGCACGGATGAAGAAATTCATCAGTTCAGGGCTGAACAATACAAATTGTCGTTTCCTCAGTTCGCAAAAATCGATGTCAATGGTGAACAGGCTGCACCATTATATCAATATCTCGTATCATTAAAAGGATTCGCTGGTTTTGATCCAGAGAGTGAGCTTTCTCCGGTTCTGGACAAGGTCCTGTCGAAAGACCATCCGGATTATAAGGAAACGCCTGATATCAAATGGAATTTTACGAAATTTTTGTTTGATAAAAATGGCAAGTTCATCGATCGGTATGAACCGACGACGACGCCTGAAATGCTCGACAAAATTATAGAAAAAGTCATTTCTGAATCTGCTGCGTTAGACGGTGTTTAACGTGAATCACGAATGGCTGAGCTCGCCTTATCACGTGTCACGACACGTGCCTACAGCTCGCTTGACGCCCGCTATCGCTGCGCGATACGCGGGCGCTGGCGGCGGCTATCGCGTTTGCCGGCCGCGATACGCCGCCGCCTGTGGTGTTTCATCAAATATGCGCCCAAAATCATCCCCCTGATTTAAGATTTTTCCCGAAATGTATTTTTCTTTAAGTGCAATTTAAAGATTTTTCAATGAAACGCATTTTATTTAAGTACTACTTCATGATTTTGTGGATTCGCGGGGGACATTACGGTATGATCAGGAGCGTACACCCAATTCACAGAAAGCGGGTGACCAGGATCAAAGACCGGAGACCTCATGATACGCAGGGAACACTATCTGTCACAGGTCAGGCCGTTTTACGACAGTGACCTCATCAAAATTATCACTGGAATCCGCCGTTGCGGTAAATCTGTCATTCTGCATCAGATTCGTGAAGAACTGGAGGCAATGAAATGCCGATGCGTGTTTCTTGATTTTGACTTCCGCCCAACCCGTCGACAGATTCCCAACGCGGATGCCCTCATCGAACACATCCGGGGAATGCTCGGCAACGACAGGCTCTATGTCTTTCTAGACGAGGTGCAGAATGTCGACGGCTGGAACGAGGCTTGCCGCACTTTGCGGCTATTTCCGTGTTCAGTATTTATCTCGGGCAGCAACTCAAGACTGCTGTCCCGCGAGTTTACAAAGGAACTGTCGGGTCGGTACGTCGCATTCCGTGTTCGGCCATTTGTCTATTGCGAGGCAAGGGAGTACGCCGCGCAGCTGGGACGAGATTATTCCGTCAGCGACTATCTGGTCTGGGGCGGATTTCCCGCAGCACTCGAGCTGCCCAAAACCGAGGATGTCAAGCGCTACCTTGCCGATCTCAATGACACCATCATTTATCGAGATCTCGAAATCCGATACGCCATCCGAAAAAAGGATGTATTTGAACGCATCGTGGATTTCGTCTTAATCTCCAACGCTCGAATTTTCAGCGCAAAATCCATTTCAGAATATATGGAAAAACAGGGCATCCGGATTTCCATTCCCACGGTAATCAAATACCTGCATTATCTTCAAGAGGCTTATGTCATTGAATGCGTCCCCCTCTATTCTCCCAAAGCCAAAGCAAAACTGGATTACTATTACAAACTGTACGATGCGGACGTATCCTTGAACAGCATCCGAAACACCCAGAACCGCTTTGACCTCACGCACAACCTCGAAAACGCAGTCCTAAACGAGCTTCTCTATATGGGCTATGAGGTTTCAGTGTACAACAACAAGGGGCGCGAAATCGATTTCCGCGCAGTCCGGGACGGAAAGATATATCTGATTCAGGTATCCTACTCTGTGGCAGAAGAAAAGACCTACGAACGCGAGTTCTCGGCATTCTCCAACATCGACAACAGCGTAAAAAAAATCATCATCACGCTCGATGACATCGACTACTCCACAAGTACCGTATATCACTACCGGTTCAAGGATTTTCTTGAGATGGATGGATTGTAAGGCTCGCCTTGGCACGTGTTACGACACGTGCCTACAGCTTGCTTGCCGCCCGCTCTCCAATGCAGTTCGATACCCAAAGATTTCATCTTGACTCGCTCGCACAAAGCGAGTGAATAAAGATACTCGCCAAACGTGGGCCGCTGAAAGGCTCGCCATTGCTACGGAGAGGCGAGTATGGATAAGAATGAAAAAACTCAGGTATCATTGACTGACGAAGGGGCGCTCTACACAGACGTATGCGGCATCATTGATGGGGCGCGAGGTCGCCTGGCGACTTATATTAATGCTGAAATCTGCATGACCAACTGGTATGTGGGCAAGCGGATCAAAGAGGATGTTCTGGACAACCAGCGTGCCTCTTATGGCAAGCAGGTTGTGAAGAATCTCGCAGTCAAATTGACCGCCAAATATGGGAATGGATGGGGATTTTACAAACTCCAGCACTGTCTGCGCGCTGCATCGGTTTTCACGGAGGATGAAATTGTGTACGCAGTGCGTACACAATTGAGCTGGACGCAGCTGCGGTCGCTGATGAGGCTGAAAGAACGCAAAGCATGGGAAGAATCGCCAATTGGCCTGATTCTCTGTTCTGAAGGAAATACTGAACATATTCAGTACCTTATGCTCAATGAAAACAGCCCGGTTAAAGTCGCACAATACTATACACAGCTCCCGGATAAAGCAGTTCTTGCAGAAAAACTCAAAAAAGCCGTTGCAATTGCCGAAGAACATTATCGGGAACGAAAAAATTAATATATATATATTCATATATGCGCGGGCTATCGGCTCCCACTTCCCTCGCCAATCTGGAGAGGGAGGGGGGACAGCCGCGAAGCGGCTGGGGGGTAGGTGAGGTCGCCGATACGCCCTGCGCGCCGGCCTATCGCTGCGCGATACGACCGGCGTTGCCATATTTGGGCTCGCTTTATCACGTGTCACGACACGTGCCTACAGCTCGCTTGACGCCCGCTATCGCTACGCGATACGCGGGCGCTGGCGGCGGGCTATTTGCATATCGCGCCGTGTGGCCCGCACGGCGCGATAAGCAAATACGCCGCCCCTTTTTGCTGTTTCCCGCTCTTCCATCCTGTGTTAAATTCACCCCGTTATGGCTCGCGCAATCGCGGGTCGATCTGCATCAGCCTCAAACATGTGGAGAATATATGAATAATATTCCTAAATTTATGGGGGGGGTGAATATAATTCATCATTCTTCCGATTAGTCGATTACTCGCTCAAATGCCCTAGGTGCATCGATCGCCGCTCACTCCAGTCTGAGGGAGGGGCCCACAGCATTGACATCTTCCATGCCCAATCGATGGCATCTGCTGCCATCGCCAAATGGTCTGATACATTTAGTTTTAACAGGATAACCACAATCTAAGCACACGCATGCCCTGTGGGTTGCATGTGCTTGACTGTGTCCATCCCATAGGGTTGCGTGTGCTTGCTCACAAAAAAGAGTAAGCCATGGCCATAAAAAAACGAGAACTCTACAGTACACTTTGGAAAAGCTGCGATGAACTGCGCGGCGGCGTAGAACCGCATAAATATAAAGATTATATATTAACATTATTATTTCTCAAATATGCATCCGATCTGAAAAAGAAAAATCCGAACTCGCGCACGCTCAGCATTGACGAAGGCTATTCCTACGACGATCTCGTCAAATCCTCTACGCAACCCGGTCTGGCACAAAAAGTCAACGATGCAATGCGGAAATTTGCCGACAACAATCAGAATTATCAAGGTATTGTCAATATTTCCGATTTTAATCAGCTTGGGCCGGAAAATGAACGAAACCACACGATTTCGTCTTTGATTAATCTATTTTCACGATTTGACTTTTCTCATAATCACGCCAACGATGACGATATACTTGGGGATGCCTACGAATATCTGGTACGTCAGTTTGCGGTGGCTTCGGGCAAATCCAAAGGGCAGTTCTATACACCCGCCGAAGTCTCCAGAATACTTGCCAAAATAATAGAAATTGAAAAAGCAGAATCCAACCGCGTGACGCTGTATGATCCCGCCTGCGGTTCTGCATCGCTCCTGATTCGCGCCGCCGAGCAATCCGGGCGCAATATCTCCATCTATGGCCAGGAAATCAGCCCGGAAACCGCCGCACTCGCCATGATGAACTGTTTTCTGCACCAAAGACTTGGCGCTGAAATCTGGGGCAACGAAAGCACACTCTCCAAACCCCATTTCAAAGAAGGGAATGAGATTAAGAAATTCGACTATGTCGTCGTCAATCCGCCATTCTCCGATAAAAAATGGGATAAGGATGTCGATAAAACACACGATCCGCGCTTTAATAAATACGATCTCAAATCGAATGGCGATTATGCCTGGTTGCTGCACGTCATCTATTCGATGAAAGATACAGGAAAAGCCGCCGTCATTCTACCGCATGGCGTGTTGTTCCGTGGCGGTATCGAAGCACAAATCCGCACCGATATTATCCAGCAAGGACTCATTCAGGGCATTATCGGATTACCTGCCAATCTCTTCTACGGTACCGGTATCCCTGCATGTATTCTCATGCTCGATAAATCCAAGGCAAATCCGCAAGTCTCCCCCGCTGGGGGAGATTTAGAGGGGGCCAGGGGCATTTTCTTTATCGACGCAAGCCGCGATTATATCAAAGACGGAAATAAAAATAGATTGCGCGAACAGGATATCGCCAAAATCACCGAAACATTCCTTAACCGCACCGAAATCGAGTTCTATTCTCACTTTGCAACACTCGAAGAAATACAAAAGAATGAATATAATCTAAACATTCCGCGCTATGTACAGCCCCCTTCGGATGAAGCAGAACAAAATCTGGATGCACATATTTATGGCGGCATTCCGACCTCTGAAATCGACAAATTCAAGCATTATTGGGATGTCTTTCCACAATTGCGTAAATCATTGTTCAAGCCGCTCAAAGAACGCAAAGGCTTTGAAGTGTGTACGGTCAAGGTCGATGAAATCAACGATGCGATACTCGAAGCACCGGGCATGAAATCACTTCACGAAGATGTACAAAATCGCTTTGTACAATGGCGAAAAGTGGCAGAAAAACTCATTGCACCTGCGTTTGACAAAGCCGGCAATGCCAAAAATATACAAGACGAACTACAAAAATCCTTGCGCGAAATCTATAGTCAAGCACGATTACTGGACGAATACGACGTGTATCAAATACTGATGGGTTACTGTGCCGAAACCATGGCCGATGATCTCTATGCGCTTTGCGCCGATGGATGGGAAGTGGCTCGCGATATCGAACGGGAAATGTCGATATCTAAAAAAGGCAAGGAAACCGAGAAAAATTGGGATGGTGCGCTCATTCCCAAAAACATTGTCATCGCCCAAAACTTCCCCGACCGACTGGCAGAATTACGCGAAACCGAGCGCCAATGCGATGCTTCGCAAGAATCTTTAGAACAGGCGATCGAAGAATTTAAGGATGGTGAGGACGATCCGCGCCGCGACTGCCTGAACGATAAAGACGAATTTACGCAAACGGCCGCCAATGCTGCGCTAAAACAAGCCAAAGCCGACAAGGACAAAGAGGCAGTTCAACAAATCGAAGCGCTCATAAAACTCGCTAAATCGCTTTCCGATGCGGACAAACTCGCCAAAGGACGCGCCACCTCCCTCGATGCCGACGCGCGCGCCCTCTATCCGAAGTTCACCAAAGCAGATGTCATCGCCCTGCTCTATGCCAAATGGTTCCCCGAACTCTCCGCACGCCTGGGCGACCTCTATAAAAATGTCGCGCACCGCTTTGCCGCCTCACTCTCGGAATTGGTCGAACGCTACGCCAATACCCTTGAGGAATGCCAGAGCGAGGTCGATGCACTCGAAGCCCGCGTCAAACAACATCTTTCGGATATGGGGATTTGATGGGGCAGGCTATCGGGCTTTGCCCGATACGCCTCGCCTGCTCGGCTATTTCGCTGCGCTCAATACGCCTCGCCATGCTTATGAATAATGTCCTCGACACATCACAATCTCAATCACACCATCTTCGGTTATGCGATACACTAAGCGATTCACATCATCAATGCGACGGCTATACCAGCCACAAAGATTGTCTTTTAGGGCTTCCGGCTTGCCAATACCAGTTAGTGCACCATTTCTGTCGATGTCCCTGATGAGTTCATTAACACGTTTGAGCGTTCGTTTATCTTGCGTTTGCCAGTAGAGGTAATCCTCCCATGCTTTGTCAAACCAAACAAGTTTCATGCTCAAACCTCAATCAGGTCGTGTTCAACCCCTTTTCCGTCGTTCAATGCATTTACGCCTTCTTCAATAAAGCGCTGATTCTCTGGCGAGTAAAAAGGATCGTCCTGTTTCTGGGCAGAAAAATGGGCAAAGGCTTTCACGCTTTCGAGCAACTGCCATACGGCGCGAATCTGTTCCTCAGTCATCATGCTGATTTCGTCCAATGTCATCTCTCGCAATGGCGACATACAACCCTCCATCTTCATTACGGTTGGCAAATATGCCAACTACCATTTGCATTATAGCACATCGATTCGTGAAACACCAAACCTCACTCACGCAGAAGCCCGTTAGGGCTTCCATATTTGTAGCCCCCGGTTGACGCATAGCGGCTACCGGGGGATCAAACAAAACCAGCAAATTGCGAACCCCATAGGGGTTCCACCAAAACCGCTAAAACCCATCACCATCACGATAAACCATCCCAACACCATAAGGAGATATCACACCATGACGCGCAAAGGCTACAAGCACACCGAACTCGGCGAAATCCCAGAGGATTGGGAAGTGAAGACGTTGGGGGACATAGCAAGCAAGCTTTGTAATGGATACAATTACAACCCCTTTGAATACGGCACATATAAGGTTTCTCGAATAGAAACTATCTCTAATGGTGTTGTCGATTTCAAGAAAGTTGGATATGTGAAAGATAAACCGGATGAATTATATCAACTTAAGCATGGTGATATTCTGTTTAGTCATATCAATAGTATTGAACATATTGGTAAAACAGCATATTATAGCTCTAATAAAACTTTATATCATGGAATGAATCTGATTTGTATCAGAGCTAATAACAAGATTACTAATTCACTATTTTTATATTATCTTATGAATTGTGCTAGATTTAAACAAGATGTAAAAAAAAGAGCGCAACAAGCTGTAAATCAGGCAAGCATAAGTACATCGACTATTACAGGTTTATTTATCGTTCTTCCTCCCCTTCCCGAACAACGAGCGATTGCGTCGGCACTCTCTGATGTCGATGCACTCATCGAAGCCCTCGACCGGCTCATCGACAAAAAGCGCAAGATCAAACAGGGCACGATGCAGCAACTGTTATCGGGCAAAAAGCGACTTAAAGGTTTTGGCAAGGGCAAAGGCTACAAACACACCGAACTCGTCGAAATCCCAGAGGATTGGGAGGTGAAGACGTTGGGGGAGGTATGTACAATTAATCCTGAAAGCACAGGACTACCAAATACTTTCTATTATATTGATCTTGAATCTGTTGTGTCTGGAAAAATTCTTAATAAAAAACTAATTGAAAGAGATAATGCACCTAGTAGAGCTCAACGATTGTTTCGTCAATACGATGTATTATATCAATTAGTTCGACCGTATCAATTAAACAATTTGTATATTAAGTTCGATTCAGACAAGTATGTTGCATCGACAGGATATGCGATAATTCGTTCAAACTGTGGTTTGTTTGTATATTATGTTGTAAATACATATTCATTTATGACTTCTGTATTAGAAAAATGTACAGGAACAAGTTATCCTGCAATTACATCAACAGAATTGGCAAGTATTCCAATCCCTCTCCCTCCCCTTCCCGAACAACGAGCGATTGCGTCGGTATTGTCGGATATGGATGCAGAGATCGAAGCATTGGAAGCGAAGCGCAATAAATACACCAGGATCAAGCAGGGCATGATGCAGGATTTGCTCACGGGGCGCGTGCGATTAAAAATTTAATAGTGAACAAAATTTTCATGCAATTATGTTCGACACTTGTCGCCTGGCGAGTTATGAGGTTGGGGGCTCGTTGGTGAGCGATGGTTAAAATGTTGCAGGAGGATTTATGGTGTCAATGAAAAAACAAGCGCAGGAACAGACATATCAAACCATTCGCGGCTATGTCGTGGATGCACAGCGTCAGGTGCGGGTGGCCGTCAACAGTGCGATGGTCGATGCCTATTGGCGTATCGGTGAAGCGATATTCAAAGAGTGCGGCGACAATGACCGTGCGGCGTATGGCAAACAGGTGTTGCAGTTCATCTCGGAGCGCCTGACTGCAGAGTTCGGATCTGGGTTCAGCGTTCAAGGATTGCGTAACATGCGTCAATTTTATCTGACGTTTCCAAAACGCTCCACACTGTGGAGCGAATTGAGCTGGTCGCATTATCGCGTGCTGATGCGCATTCAGGATAAAGAAGCACGTGACTTTTATGCGAGTGAGTGTGCCAAATCAGCCTGGAGTGTACGGCAGTTGGAGAGGCAGATTCACACCATGTTTTACCAAAGGATGTTAGCCAGCCAGGACAAAGAAAGTGTTGCCGCCGAAATTCAAATCAGTGAACCTAAACCGGAATATGAAAAACTCGTCAAAGATCCTTACGTGATGGAGTTTTTACAAATAAAGCCAGACACCCGTGTCTATGAAAGCGATGTCGAACAGGCAATGCTTGATCATTTGCAGCAGTTCCTTCTGGAACTCGGACGGGGATTTTGTTTTGAAGCACGCCAAAAGCGGTTTTCATTGGGTGGACAGGACTTTTTTATCGATCTGGTTTTCTATAACTATATTCTCAAATGTTTTGTATTGATAGATATTAAAACGGGAGAACTAACGCATCAGGATATTGGTCAAATGCAGATGTATGTGAACTATTATACTCGGGAACTGATGAATGAGGGAGATCATAAACCGATTGGCATCGTCTTGTGTGCAGAAAAGAATGATGCTGTTGTAAAATATACGCTTCCTGAAGATAATGATCAGATATATGCCTCTAAATATCTGACTTACCTGCCAACTGAAGAGGAACTAAAACGAGAACTTCGTTTGGACAATTATATTTCAAAAGGAGATTAATAATATGTCAGATCTTACCGTCAACGTCGGCGATCCCGAACGAGCCACACAAAACCGAGTGGTGACGTTCTTTTCGGAACAACTTGGATATACATACAATGGGAATGAAATGAACAACAGGGTCGATCATCCGTGCATGGATGTCGAAATGTTCAGGTCATGGTTGAGAAGGCAAAACAAATACAAAGACGATATGATTGATAATGCCATTTCTAAGTTGGATCATGAAATCGGTCGGTGTCATACACATGGCAAATATGCCTGTTCAAATTTATACGAGCTAAATCAAAAGTTATATACATGGATGCGCAATGGAATGGTGGTTGATAATCCAGAAACTGGAAAAGGTGAAATCATTGCGCTCGTTGATTGGAAAAATCCGGAAAATAACAATTATACATTCAAAGAAGAAGTCTGGTTTCGGAACCATCAATCGGCGACGGATTGGCGTCGTGCAGATATCGTTGTTTATATAAATGGCATGGCCATTGCAGATATCGAGTTAAAAAGGGCGAGTGTTTCTGTCGAAAATGCTGTGGAGCAACTTCAAGGCTATGTTGAGAATAATCTTCGTTCGTTTTGCTTTAACACATTGCTTGTAGCCGGTAATGAAACTCAGGGCATTAAATATGGTGCCATCGGCGCCAAATCGCAATATTTCATGCAGTGGAAAGAGGAATCTCCTAACCAGCTTCGGCGCAACGATAATCTGGACCGAGGTGAATGTGCTGAAATCGGGATTGCCAGAGATGTCGCAAATATCAGGGCAGCGGCTGGGAATAATCGGTTATTACAGGAATTGTCGAGCTTGTTTGAGAAATCGCGTTTACTGGATATGATGCGATGGGGCATATTGTATGATGGCGGAACCAAGAAGATTGTGCGTTATCATCAATATTTTGCTCTGGTAGCAGCGAGACAACGACTGCTTTACGGAAAAGATAAAAAAGGTGGGATGATTTGGCATACCCAGGGGAGCGGAAAGACGATCACGATGATCTGCTTGATGCGATGGATCTTGGAAAATAAACAGGATCCTCGCATTTTGATCGTTACGGACCGGGAAGAGCTCGATGATATGATGGCCAAGATTCTGTTTAGTAACAAACAGATATTATCAGTTGGCTATACGCGGGCAGAAAGCTGTGATCATCTTTGTCAGCTATTAGAAGAAAAACCAGGTATGACAAATACCAAACTGATATGTACACTGATTCATAAATTTTTGAATAAGCGATATGTCGGAGATGGTGGTAATGATCTGGAATTTGTAAATACCATACAAAAAATCCAAGCCTTGCAAATAACGGGTAATTTTTACATATTTATTGACGAATGTCATCGATCTCAGGCTGGCATCATGCACGCTGCCATGAAAAAATTGATTCCGAACGCTGTTCTGATTGGTTTTACGGGGACGCCGATTATAAAAGCTGAGAAAGATGACATTTCAAGAATGAGCGAAGTGATATTTGGTGATTATATTCATAAGTATTTATACAGTCAAGCCGTCAAGGATAAGGTTGTACTACCGCTTCGTTATGAAGCGCGCAAGGCTGGCTTGATGATTGATGATAAAGAGGAGCTGGATGATGAAATTAAAGTTTATTTCGATCAACATCATTCTCGTTTGACAGAGGAAGAACGGGAAAAAATATACAAATGGTTTAGTACAAAAGCGTATGATTCTGAAAAACGGTTAAAACACATCGTTAAGGATATTCAGAGTGATTTTAAACAGATGATGACATCACCAAACAAACCGATCCCCAGACTTCAGCATGGTGGCAATGCCATGCTTGCGGTCAAAGACATTTACAGGGCTTTTAAGTATTATGATTTGTTTCAGGAACGCGGGTTTAGTGAATGTGCCGTTGTCGCATCGTATGACGGTGATCCCAAGGCTCTTGAGCGGAATGATAATAGTGAGGAATGGTTTAAAGCCAAGACATATCATGATATGCTTGATAAATATGGTCAAAACATCAATAGATACTGTGATTCAAAATCATTGCAAAAAAATCTTAGCGATCATGATAAATTTGAAATCTATATTCGGGATAAATTTATGAAGGAGCCAAATAATGTTAAATTACTGATTGTAGTAGATAAATTGTTGACGGGATTTGATGCTCCGAGCTGCAGCGTATTGTATCTTGACAAACCAATGAAAGATCACACAATGTTTCAGGCAGTTTGTCGTGTAAATCGTCTTGACGATAATTCTAAAGAATGGGGACAGATTGTTGATTATTGCTTCCAGTTCGAGCGATTGCAGGAGTCTATGAATGATTATACCGGCGATTGCATGAACATTCCTGGATATGACCCGCAGGATCTCCTAGACATGCTTAAGGCAGCTTCTGATGCGGCTTATCAGATGTTTAGTGATATGCTCGAAGCGCTCAGAGCCTTATGTGAACATCTAAAAGAAGACAATGGTAAATTGGGCGACAAGGCAAGAGCTTATTTTTGCTATGAAGGGGATGAAAACACGCTGAAACATCGGCGTGATGATCTGTATCAATACACAAATTCTATGATTAGAAATTATCATGCGATGCCTGCAGAAATGCAAGAGAAATATAGGCATGAACTGAAACTCTATGTCAATTTAAGGGATGAAATCAAACGACTGAGCTGCGAGGTAAATGACGAAAATGATATCAGACAGATCATTGAGATGAGCAGCGCTTCTATTCGTCAAATCATGAATGACCACTTAGAAGCCTCTAAGGTGACGAATGAGTTTTCGATGCATAATTTGACGGGGCTTACTGCAAATACAAAACCAATCGATGTTGTGCGTGATCTCATTGAAAAGTTCAAGGCCTCCAATGGTAATATTGAGAAAGAAGATATGGGGCTTGCTGCGGACATTATTCACAACAATATGATGGCAGAACTTCGCAGTCGTATGGATCAGGATCCTGTAAAATATAAAAAGTTGTCAGAATTGCTCGAAGAATATCTGAAAAAGTACGAAGATGCCCAAAAGACGTTTGAAGACATGGTCAATGATATTCAGAATGATATCGTTGATAAGATGGATCAGCCCGATGAAAATCTTCCCGAAAGCATTCTGCATGCGGAGCATCCCGAGGCATGTGGCGCATTATATAAAAATCTCATCGAGAATGAGATTTTTGTCCCGGAAGAATGTGAGATTGTGGTCGTCGAGATTGAGCGAATTATGTTAGAAGAAGCACAGGCCGAATGGTGCAGCAATCCTGCAAAGCGCGGCAATGTGGAAGAGTGTATTTTGCGAGTGTTGGAAGTCCATGGCAAGGCCAACGAAAGCACATTGAAGCTGGTCATGGATATCATTTCCAATCAGGACGTGTACTCATGAACGCAGAAACCATACAAATATCGGACTTTACCGTTTCGGTGGAGCGCGGGGACACAAAGTATATGTATCTTCGCGTTTTACCACCTGACGGTAATGTTCTGATCAAGGCGCCTGAACAGGTCAGTCTGGATGATATGCGTCGGTTTGCGATCTCCAAGCTGAGTTGGTTAAAGCGCGAACGCGCTAAGTACCAAACTCAGCCGAGATTACCTGAACGACGATATGAGACCGGAGATTGTGTGCGTATTTGGGGCGATGTCTGTCGCCTGCGCATCGTTCATTCCTGGAAATGTAACGATGTACGTCGGGACGGCGACTGGATCGAATTGCAGACGCGACCCAATAGCACGCCGAAACAACGAGAAAAAATCCTCAATGAATGGTATCGCAAGCAACTCCGCAAGGCGCTCGATGCCTTGATTCCTCTATGTGAAAAAATTGTCGGTGTGAGTGCCGATTTCTATGGCATCAAAAAAATGGCCACGAGATGGGGCTCATGTCAGATCGAAAAGCGCAGAATCTGGCTAAATCTACATTTAGCGCAAAATTCGCGTGCTTCATTACAATACGTACTCATACATGAACTTGTCCATTTGCTCGAACCGACGCACAATGAACGGTTTTCGATGCTCATGACCCGGTATTGCCCAAATTGGCGGTCGTTAAAAGACCATTTAAATGGTCAGGCTTTGGAACCTTTTGAACGAAAGCATCTATAAATTATCTATAAATTATCTATTATTCCTCCCCACGTATGCAATAGCGAGCCCCAAACTGTTCCCGCCCCGCGTATCGCAGATAGCGGGCGCAAGCGAGCCGTATCGGCGCAGCCGATAGCCTGGCCGGGAACATCATGGCTTATGCATTGCCTGCAGATACTTATCATCATCCCGATTTTTTTGAACCGATGGTTGACAAAATCACATTCTTTTGCAATTCTGTCAACCGTGCGTGTCACGCACAGAGGAGGTCGGTATGATGAATGAATGTTTTGCCAACAACCTAAAGAGCGCACGTGTGAAGGCTGGACTAAGCGGTACTGAGCTATGCCGTCTGATGAATGGATTGGTTTCGAAACAGGCCATTTCAAAGTATGAGAAGGGGCAGATGATGCCGGACAGCACGACGTTAATTGCGCTTGCCAATGCGCTAGACGTCAAGGTGGATTACTTTTTCCGTTCGAATCATTGCCAGATTGAGCAAGTAAACTATCGGAAAAAGCAGAAATTCAGCAAGAAGCAGCAGGATGCACTTACTGAGCAGATTAAAGATTTGGTCGAGCGTTATCAGGAAATTGAAAATACTCTTGGAATGAAGATGGATTGTAATTTGCCCCATTTTTATATTCAAGTCCCTGATGAAATTGTGCATGTTACCAGTGTTCTGAAGGATCAGTGGCATCTTGGCGAGGATGGCATTTGTAATCTGTTTAACGTCCTTGAGGAACACGGTATCAAGGTCATTCTAATCGAAGCTGCAGATAGTTTTGATGGTGTAAGTGCATTTGCCGATAATTATCCAGTCATTGTGCTGAACAACAACGGTTGTAGTGAGCGGATGCGCTTTACTGCACTTCATGAGTTAGGTCATTTGATATTGCGATTTAACGAAAATGTTTGCGAAAAAGACCAAGAACTGTGGTGCCATCGATTTGCCAGCGAGATGTTGATTTCATCGGCGGTATTAAGAGGGCGGATTGGAGAAAAAAGGGAGTCCATTTCGCGCAGTGAAGTGCTATCCATACAAGTGCAGTTTGGTATTTCCATTGACGCACTTCTTCATCGTCTAAAAGATATGCAAATCATGTCCGGACAGGCATATCGCAACTACTGCATCATGAAGAATATGCGTTCTGATTTCAGAGCATTTGTAGATGCCACTCGATGTGTTCCTGAAACTACGAATCGTTTTGAAGGTCTGGTATATCGCGCATTTTCCAATGCATTGATAACAGGTTCCAAAGCGGCAGAATTGCTGAATATGCCTGAGTCAGAAATCCATAATAGAATGAAACTGGCATAGGGATGTGTATGGACATCGTTGTAACGGACACAAATATATTCATTGATATGATAAGTCTGGATATGCTTGGGTTGTTCTTTGCGTTGTTATTCACATTCCATACGACGGATTTTGTCTTGAATGAGTTTACAGAATCCTATAAGGAACAGAAACAAGCGATTCAGGAGTATGTTGATAAGCGTATTTTAATCGTAAAACATTTTCTGTGGCGGAAGTCGAAGAAATATTTCAATATAAGACTATCGAGTCATCGAAATTGAGTTTTACGGATTGCTCTGTTCTGTTATATGTACAAAAGAATAGTTATATTATTTTAAGCAACGATAATCTTCTTCGCATGAAATCTATCGAAAAGTCCATTGGCGTTCATGGAACCGTATTTATTTTCGATTTATGCGTCGAAATGAATATGATGACTAAAGAAGAAGCATATCAAAAACTCAACCAATGGTTGACTGATAATTCAAGGGCTCCCCGAAAGGAGTGCGAAAAGCGCCTTCATAGCTGGGGTAACCATTTGATCTGACGAGGTATTCATGAGTACTTTATAGGAACAACTTCACGATGCGGAAACAGAGAATGCATCATTCTCTAAAGCCATTGCGGCTTTGCCGCTTTGAAGCTCAAGGCGGATTCGGATGAAAAGGTGCGCAGTTTAAAAGCACAATTGGCGGCGTGCGATAGCGGTAACAATCTGTATGACGAGATGTGCTGTCATTTCCCATACCCGATTACGCCAGCGTTTCGTCAATAAAATCTGACATGGACACATTTAACCAAGGTTTTCCACGTCGAAGACCCGGTTGCCATTCATTGGTATCTGACGGAAGCTTCGCGGGAAATGTGGAGCGTGCGTACACTGGATCGCAACATCAGTACGCAGTATTATGAGCGGCTCAAAGAGGAACAGTGGATAGTGGTGTGTGTTCGTTAAGCCATCAATATTGAAAGAAATTGCAAAAAATGACGGCTTAACGTACACTTTCCCTCACATCCATTTCGGATGTGGTCACAGGAGGGCGAGTATGGAACTGTTTCCGAGAGAGCTGTATTTGGAGAAAATACGCGGGTTTTATCACGACGAAGAGATCATTAAGGTCATCACAGGCGTGCGTCGGTGCGGTAAATCAAGCCTAATGCAGACGATCGCACACGAATTGACAGCCCAAGGCGTTGCACCAGAGCAGATCGTCTATCTCGATTTGGACGCACGTCAATACCGTCAGGTAACAACCCCCGATGCGCTTGAAAAACTGATTGAAGCGCATGACACAGCTACAAACAGGCGATATCTCTTTATCGATGAAATACAGAATGTGCGCGATTTTGAACCCGTCATCAATGGGTTCAGGACGGATGGCGGTTGGTCGATATTTATCACGGGATCCAACTCGTACCTGTTAAGCGGCGAGCTGGTCACAAAGCTGACCGGGCGATATATCGAATTCGAGATGTTCCCATTGAGTTTTGAAGAATACGAAAAGATGAAGGCGTTCTATGGTATATCGATTGTTCCGAATCCTCTTGCAGAGCTCAATCAATATATTTTATCGGGTGGATTTCCCAAAGCATTGCAATATCAAGAACTCGCCGAAAAACAACGGTATGTGCAAAGCATCATCAGTGAAATCTTTGAAAAAGATATCCGTCACAGAATGAAAATACGCGACCGTGAAACTTTTGAAATCGTCAGGAAGTATTTGATTGCCAACTTTGGCGCAACGACGAATATCACAAATATTTGCAATGCACTTCATGCACAAGGCGTCATCATAACCAGAGAAACCGTTGCGCGTTACGTTCAGATTCTTGTTAATGCCAAAATATTATATGAATGCCCCCGATTTGATATCAAATCGAAAAAATCTCTGCAGAATGATAAAAAATACTATCTTTCGGATTTAGGCTTTTTCTATGCAGACAATACAGATAATCGGATTAACTATGGCCCAGTGCTTGAAAATTTGGTCTATATTTATGCAAAATCTCATGATTATCAAATCAGCGTCGGACGAATCGGCAAACTGGAATGTGATTTCATCGTCCGTGGCAAATCCATGGATTATGCCTATATCCAGGTTGCTTATACCATACTACAAAATAAAGAAACCGAAGATCGTGAATACCGATCGCTGGAAATGATTCGCGATAATTACCCCAAGTATGTCTTAACGGCAGATTATTTGCTTCAACGACGAAACGGTATCATTCACGCCAACCTGCTCGATTTTGTCAAAACTGGGCAATCATTCTGCTAACCAAACGCTTAAATACATTGGAACAAACCAACATGGCAGCACCAAAACTGCAGTTTATCCCAAGACACCAATATCAGCTCCAGGGGAATGGGATGAAACGATGCGCGGTATGTGAAAAATATGAAATTCCGCCCCGCGTATCGCAGAGTGCGGGCACAAGCGAGCCGTAGTGCCGTGTTGTGACACGCGCCAAAGCGAGCACGAAGGCCGTATGCGCCACAGGCGCGTAGGCCGACAGGCGACAGACGAGGTATCGGCTGGTAAATGGGATTGAGTCGTCCAACAAGAGATGCTATCATTGACTTGGTCTATGTGCCTTGCGTGGACTCAAGCGGGAGGGATTTTGCGATGGATGTTACAGTGCAGTCAGTACAGAGTATGTTGACGAGATTGAGTGCAGAGGATTTAAAAACGGCGAGCAAGTTTATCCAGTTTTTGCTGGAAAACCACACAGAGGCTAGAACGCCCCTGACGTCTGATCACCCTCAAACGACCGATCAGAGCAAGGAAGAGGCAATTGCTGAACTGCGTTCGTTGTGCCATCCAGGAAAGCACGTTTGGACGGAGGATCCTGCGAACTATATTCGGAGAATGCGCGACGAAGACAGATTTTAATAATATATATTTTGATACATCACCAATTATTTATATGCTAGAGGATGTTAAGCCAAATTCAGTTCGTGTTCAAGATTTTATTATTTCGCATTTTCGCAATAATGCAATGTTTACAACGTCTACGATCACGAATACAGAATATCTTGTAATCCCATATCGTAGTCAGGATTATCAAAAGATTATTGAATTCAAGCGTTTTAAGAAGACATTAAAAATGCGTGTTCTTGCCGCAGACGATGCGATTACTAAACATGCCGCCCAAATCCGTGCGAAGTATTCAGGCATAAAGGCAATGGATGCGCTTCAACTTGCAAGCGCCATTATTAGCGGTTGTGATGTATTTCTGACGAATGACAAGCAGTTGCGTCAAGTTGAAGAAATTCCTGTATTGCTCGTCGACGATTTGTAGCTTCTAAATTATATTCCGAATGTACGACGAGTTTGGAGATGTCGAGGGATGAGATGTGCACGCCCGCGTATCGCAGATAGCGTGCGCAAGCGAGCCGTAGGCGCGTGTCGTGACACGCGCCAAGGCGAGCCCCAAACAGTTCCCGCCCGCGTATCGCAGATAGCGGGCGCCAGCGAGCTGTAGACGCGTGTCGTGACACGCGCCAAGGCGAGCAATAAAGCCAAAAAGCGAGTTGCACGGGGCATCATGGCGAGTTATGGTGCGGGGAAGAAGCGCAAGAGGCGCATGATGGGGAGTTTTACGGAGGAGAAAAGCCATGGATTTAGCGCAGAATCATTTCTTTAGTGACATCTGTTCCATTATTGAAACTGGGCGCAGGCAGGCGTATGCCGAAGTGAGCAGGCTGATGATGGAGACGTACTGGAAAATTGGGCAACGGATCGTTGAGGAGGAACAGCTAGGCAATAAAAGAGCGGATTATGGGACACAGTTGCTCAATTCACTTTCTGAAGAACTTACTTTGAAATATGGCAAAGGATTCAGTAAACGCAACTTGGCTTATATGAGAACATTTTATCAGGTTGTGCCCGATTTGAAGATTTTGCAATCGCGATTGCAAAATCTGACATGGACACATTTAACCAAGGTTTTCCGCGTCGAAGACCCGGTTGCCATTCGTTGGTATCTGACGGAAGCTTCGCGGGAAATGTGGAGCGTGCGTACACTGGATCGTAACATCAGTACGCAGTATTATGAGCGGCATTACAAGCAGCCTGCATTTTCCAGTCATAATCCTGATTTGTCACCATCCAAATCCGATGCAATGGAGCTATTCAAAAGCCCGGTGATTGCAGAATTCTTGGGTTTTCGGCAGGACGATTCATATTCAGAGAGTGATCTTGAGTCTGCAATTATCGCGCATCTGCAGGAATTCATGCTCGAACTCGGACGCGGGTTTGCTTTCATGGCAAGACAGCAGCGAGTATGTACAGATACTCAGGATTATTATATCGATCTTGTTTTCTATAATGTGGTTTTAAAATGTTATGTACTCATGGATCTAAAGATTGGTACAATTTCACATCAGGATGTCGGCCAGATGGATATGTATGTACGCATGTATGATGAATTGAAGCGTACCGAAGGCGATAATCCGACTATTGGCATCATTCTTTGTTCTGAAACGAGCAAAGATATAGCGAAGTACTCTATATTAAAAGGCAATGAACAGCTCTTTGCTACAAAATACAAATTATGTCTGCCTAGTGACGAACAGTTAAAACAGGAAATAGAGCGGCAGAAGATGATATTCTATATGCAGCATCCAGAGAAGAAACCGTTGAATTCATGAGTATTAATACGCCCGCGTATCGCAGATAGCGGGCGCAAGCGAGCAGTAGGCGCGTGTCGTGACACGCGCCAAGGCGAGCCCCAAACAGTTCCCGCCCGCGTATCGCAGATAGCGGGCGCAAGCGAGCAGTAGGCGCGTGTCGTGACACGCGCCAAGGCGAGCTGCGCAGTTACGACATCAAATAGCGCGCCGCTTCAGCCATTTTTCATAATGTACATTCAAGACTGTACCGTATGGTCCATCAGGTTTATCGAGGTTGTTTTGATGAACAGTGCCAATCGGTTTTGAATACGCATCAATGATAGATACTTTGCTTGTATTGGTATTAAACACCAATTTAATTCTTCCAAATCTCTGGATATTATCCGGATAATTCTTAACAATATCCGAAAGGTCAAACTTAAATGATTTAGGAAGAGCCTTTCGGAAACAAGTATCATAGTCTGTTTGACAACGATCCCACTTTTTATGTTCTCTGTCAAAAGTATCTTCCACAAAATATATAACCCCAAATTCATCATATTCCAGATTATAGGACAAATCTTTCGTTCCGTATGGTTTTACACCTTTATCATTACATGTTTTCTGTGCTTTGCTGTGGCATGAAGCGAATGCAGATGAAAGCGATTTCAGCTTGTCATGTACTTGTTTTGTTGCAGCCGCAATTTTGTCAGATTCGTTTAATTGCGCGGCATCACTATTATCTGACAAATCGTTCTGTGGATTATCCTGCTGTTCGGCAACATCTGATTCAGAATTATCATTTTCTGGATTTGAATTTGTTTGTTCATCATCCTGATTTGGGAGCGGAGAATTGGCATCCTGATCGGGTTTTGGGGGAAGATTTTCATCATTATCCGGAATCTGTTCCCGCGGAATCATTTCTTCTTTTGGAGCAGTCTGCAGATTATCCTTCACTTCAGCCTGAGTGTTGTCGGACTTATGACATCCGGAAATCAACAGGGAGATGAAAAACCCTGTGATGATAACAGCCTGCACTTTTATGAACATAAGACCCCTCGGCGGAACTTAGTTTGGACTGTTTGAACTCGCCATGCTGCGTACTCAAAACAGTAGTGAATTTTATAATATGGTGTTTTGGGATGCAAGCGGGAACAGCGGAGAACGTCCGATTCGACCCGCACAATGCCGCGGATCGTCTGGTGAGGTTTTTGCGTGCAAAAGCTCGCCAATGGTGTATATCTGGGATGCCGGAATCATCAGATTCAGGCGTTTTTTGTTTAGTCATTTTTGCAGAGACGTGTCGTGACATGTCTGTACTTTGGTCAGAGGTTGATGAATCGTTAGGATCAGGTATTCCGGTTTTCGGAAATGACGCTGCTCATTGCCTGTCACCAGCGACTGACGACCGACAGCCAGCAACTCAGTATCACAGTTATGAGTATTCCTATTTTTCCGCCTTCTCCCGAGACTGGTACGCCGGCAGATCGCCATTTTCATGTGGTGCTTGTGGAGCCCGAGATTCCGCCCAACACGGGTACGATTGCGCGTTTGTGCGCCGGAACGGCGACGCATCTGCATTTGGTCAAGCCGCTGGCATTTGAGCTGGACGACACGAAGCTGAAGCGTGCCGGGCTGGATTACTGGCCGAATGTTCATCTTTCCGTTCATGAGTCGTTCGACGAGATAATGGCGCTTTTCCCTGCACAGAAGATGCATCTGTTTACGACGAAGACGACGCGCAAGTTTACGCAGGTGCAGTACGCGCTTGGGGATGCGCTGATTTTTGGTCCGGAGACGCGCGGACTGAGCGAGCCCATCCGGATGCGTTTTGAATCGCAGTGCGTGACGCTGCCGATTCGCAAGGACAATATACGGAGCCTGAATCTGGCGGTATCGACGGCGATCGGCTTGTATGAGGCATTGCGGCAGGTGGATTATCAGCCTGTTTTTGACTGATGTTGGGCGCCCTATGCCGCAGGTGGCGGCATACGTGCGCCGTGCTGCGCTATGTTCATACGCGCAGCATGTCTTTTGGGATGATTTCGCGACGCAGGAAAAGCAATGATTGGATATATTAAGGGCAGAATCGTTCTCAAAGACGGGAATGAAATCATCGTCGAGGCAGGCCAGAGCGGCGTAGGCTATCGTCTTTTTATGTCGCAGCGGAATCTGGATGAGCTGAACAGCGGGGATGAGATTGAGCTTTTTGTCTACACGCAGGTTCGCGAGGATGCCCTGGAATTGTATGGATTTCGGACGTGGGATGAGCGGAATCTGTTTACGATGCTGATTTCGGCCAAGGGGGTGGGGGCAAAGATGGCCGTTGCGCTCCTCAATCATTTGTCGCCTGCGGAAATTCAGGTTGCGGTTTTGACGGGGAATGCGGCGACGCTCAAAAAAGTCCCCGGAGTCGGTCCGAAAGTGGCGTCCCAGCTCATACTTGATCTCGAGAACAAGCTTAAAAATTGCCATTTTGCGGACGAAATACCCGAAGTGCAGAAGCGGCCGGTATCCGTTGGTGCGCATGCGGATACGCGTTCGGCGCTGAAGAATTTCGGATTTATGGAATCGGATATCGACCGCGTTCTTGCCAAACTGGATGAATCGGGAGAGAAGCTGGATGTTCAGGGGGAAATCCGCTGGGCACTTAAGAATATGGGGAATCGTTAATGTCGTTTGATCAGGATGAAAAGCATCCGCCGCGCCGGCGGGTGAAAAGAAACAGCGATTTGGAGACCGGAGCTGTGTCCGGGCGTGAAAATGCGACGCTTTCCCCGGAGATTTCGGGGCTTTCGGAGCGCAATCTGTGTGAATCGCTTCGTCCGCTTCAATTTTCGGAATACGTTGGCCAGCGAGCGGAAGTCGGCAATATTCAGGTTTTTGTCAAAGCAGCCGTGATGCGGGGGGAACCTCTGTGTCATCTGCTGCTTTCGGGGCCGCCGGGGCTCGGCAAGACGACGCTTGCGCAGATTTGTGCGCATGAACTTGGGGTGAATATCAAATCGACCTCGGGGCCTGCGATAGAAAAGAAGGGGGATCTGGCCGGACTGCTGACGTCCCTGGAGCCGCGGGATGTGTTGTTTATCGACGAGATTCATCGTCTGAATCCGGTCGTCGAGGAGAATCTGTATCCGGCGATGGAGGATTTTACGTTCGATGTCATCATCGGGGAAGGCCCCGGTGCGCGTTCGATCAAGCTGGATTTGCCGAAGTTTACGTTGATAGGGGCAACGACGAGGCCGGATTTGCTGACCAATCCGCTTCGCGATCGTTTTGGTCACCTTGCGCGCCTGGAGTACTATACCTGTCAGGAACTGGAGCAGATCGTGAGGCGTTCTGCGCGTTTGCTTCGGATTGCCATCGATGAGGATGCCGTCAGCGAGGTTGGCCGCCGGAGTCGCGGCACGCCGCGCATTGCGAACCGGCTTCTGTCGAGACTTCGCGATTTTGCCAATGTTCAGGGGCTGGATTCGATTACGCGCGAACTGGCATCCGAGAGCCTTGGTATGCTTGGCATCGATTCTGCCGGATTTGACAGGATGGATCACTGCATTCTGGAGACTATCATCCGCAAATTTGATGGCGGTCCCGTGGGACTCAAGACGCTTTCGGCGGCGACGGGCGAGCATGAGAATACGATAGAAGATGTGTACGAGCCCTATCTGATTCAGCAGGGATTTATTCAGCGCACGCCGAGCGGGCGCGTTGCGACGCGCCGGGCCTACGAACATCTCGGCATTGATCCGCGGACAAATGTCGTGCAGCGGGGACTTTTTGAGGAATAAGCGCAATGAAGATCAGCGAGGAATACAGGCGCGCCAACGGGTTTACGCCCGAGATGATTGCCGATACGATGATGGCCTTTTATGACGCAGTGGAGGCGCGCTGTGAAGAGATACTTGCGAATTTGAAAGCATCCGGGATAACGCTGAAATGCCGTGCGGGGTGCTGCGGCTGCTGCAGCGACGGACTGAGTATGACGCAGGCGGAAGCATCAGTCATACGCAAGCTGTTTCCCGATATTGGCAAAGAGCAGCCGCATGCGGAGGGAGCCTGTCCCTTTTTGGATGCATCGGGGCTTTGCCGCATTTATCGTGCGCGGCCGTATATCTGCCGGACGCACGGACTGCCGATGCGTTCGCTGATCAGTGCCGAAGAGGCTTCGGAAATGGGCATTGCCTGTGACGGGAGCGGTCAGGAAGCGTACGAAGCCCGCGATATCTGCGAGGAAAATGAGTCACTTGCGGATATCATGGAACTTCCTGATGAATCCTGCTGGACGGTAGGCGTTGCGGAAGCCAAGATTGCTGCCATGGATCTGTGTACGTATGGGGAGAGCAAGCGGATTCCGATGAGGAATTTCTTCCAAAATTGACACATAAATCAGATTAGACTAGAAGGGAGCGAGTTGTAACAAGGGGGCCGTTAACCCTGTCAATTGTTCGATTTGCGTGACGCATATGCAATCTGTTCCTGCAGTGGGCGATATCCTGTCGGATCGCTACTACATCGAAGAAATCCTCAGTGTCGGTAACCAGACGGCGACAATGAAGTGTTTTGACACCCGGCTCGATGTGAGTGGTGTGATCAAGATGCTTTTGGGGGATGAGAGAGAGCCGGACTGGGAGGCCCGACGTGCGCAGTTTGTCAGCTCATTTCGCGTGCAGGCGCGCCTGAATCATCCGAACATCGTCCATGTGTCGAACATTGAGCTTCGTCATGGCAATGTGTATGCGGTGATGGAGTATCTGGAGGGCATGCTGCTCGACAGGTATCTGCGCGAAGCAGAGATTTCGGCAAAAGAAGTCATTGAGCTGTTTTTGGGGATTGTCGATGCGGTTTCGATGGCCCATGCCGGCGGGATGGTTCATAATGAGATTTCGCCGCACAATATCATGCTCAATCCGCAGGGGAAGCGCCTTTCTCCGCGCCTTTTGAATTTTTCGATTCAGCGCGATGTGACATCGCTGAGTCCGACAGACAGTCTGCCTTTTTTGGCGCCGGAGCAATTTGATCCGAGATTCAAGGCAACACCGGTGTCGGATGTTTATGCGCTTTGTGCGACGATATATTACGCTTTTGTGCATCGGCCGCCGGTTCAGTTTGATTCGTTCTGCGATTATCAGATGTACTATGCCATGCACGATGGCATAGAGGAAATGTCGGATTTTATTCCGGAGGATTTTGTTCCGCTGCTTCAAAAGGGGCTGAGGACGAATCCGGATGAGCGGTATGAAAATGCCGGCGGTGTACTCAAGGTATTAAAGCAGCTAGGGGAAGCATATAAACTCAGTGCAAACCTGACGATCGAAGCCTCAAAAAGCCATCCGCAGATGGCGGCGATGACGCCATCCAACCCCGTTACTGTCGTCCGTTCTTCGACGGGGAGCTATTCTCAAAAGGCGATGACACCTTCGAAACCCGTTACGGTCGTTCGATCTTCGACGGGGAGTTATTCCCAAAATGCGATGACGCCTTCGAAGCCTGTTACGGTCGTTCGGTCTTCGACGGGGAGCTATCCTCAAAATGCGATGACGCCTTCAAAGCCCGTTACGGTCGTCCGAGCTTCGACGGGGAGCTATCCTCAAAATGCGATGACGCCTTCGAAACCGATTGTGATTTCGGATGTCGTCGAGAGTGGATATCCGCAGAGTGACTCCGGGGTTGTTCAGGCCATTGCGGTGAGTTCGAGACAGCCGTCTGGTGCCATTGCTGCACCCTCGTCACAGATAGCCGTCAATCCTCCTCTTTCATCTTCGGTTTCGCAGAGCATTCTGATTTCAGACGTACAGGCGTCGGCCAGCCAGAAACCGACTTTTGGCGTTGATCTTCCTCAGGAACTGGCATCTACTTATTTTCTTCAGCGTGTAGACAATATTTCGGAACGTGGTTTTTTGGGGGCAGTCGCATCGTTTGAGAGTCCGGATGTATTATTTGGCATCAAATGTTTTTTTGCCCGCAGCGAGATCGAAGCGGCTGTGTTTAATGAAGGCGTCCGCCGTGCAGAAATACTTTCGGACAATAATCCATTTTTTGAAGGTATTCTGACCCGATATCCGGAATCGTGTGCTTTTCTGTATACCGATACTTCGCGCGATTCGTTGGCGGGATTTATGCGGAAAAATGGCGTCATTTCGATTGATATCGCGCTGCATATTGCGATTCTGATTGCCCAGGCCATGGAAGTGGCTCAGCAGAGTGGATTTGTGAATGGCAATCTGAAGCCAAACAATATTCTGTTTGAGAATCAGTCAGGTGTATTGACGCCGGTCATTTTTGATTTTGGTCAGAGGCTTTATCTGAATTCCATAGATCGGTTTGATATTGATGAAATACCATTTATTGCGCCGGATTTGGGGTATAATCTTCAGAATGCCAATGCCCAGACGGATATATATGCTTTTGGGATGTGTCTTTACTTCATGCTTTTGGGGGCGCTTCCCTATGAGGCACAAACCAACAATGGACTGGTTGCAGAAATACTGAGTTATGAGGGAGTTCCGGATATACGTACCTGGCGCAGTGATGTGCCGGCAGAACTCGTTCAGTTAATACAATGGTGTACAGCATTTGATCCCACGAAGAGATATGTTCGTTTTTCGGATTTGCTGCGCGATCTTTATATTGTTTATCATCAGATAGTTCCCGGAAATGCGAAATAGAATCTGGTCATTATGCATAGGCATTTCTGTTTTTTGGGGAATTGTGACGGGCATGATTCCGTGCTTTGGAATCAGGGAAGCCAATGCACAGTCTTTTCGGTATGAAGATGCATTTTCGGTGACGTGGCCTGCAGATCTTGAACGCAGCGAATGTGTGCCGTTTTTGAAATCGCATTCCGTTAAGGATGGCTGTTTTCAGGTGGGAGAGCGCGGCGAACTGGGGGTTGTCTTTGTGACGGTTCATCCGGGATATGCGCTGGGAAGCGAGGATTTGCTGGAACGTCATCTGGAGGATTCCGAGGCAGCTCTGCGCAATATTCCGAGGGTACATGTCATGCAGTCCCGGGTTTTGAAGACTGAACCATTGCTGGGATTGATGGAGATCGAACGCAGGGATGGAACGATGAATGATATTCCTGCGCTCAGGGATTCGGCGATTCGTCAGACTTCGATTCTGATTCCTGCGGGGGATAAGCTTGCGCAGATTTTTATCTATCTTCCGATGGAAGGTGAAGAATCCGTTAAGATATATACACTTTTGATGGATCATCTGATTTCTGATATTCAGGTTTTTCAGAAACCGGTTGTACCGGAGGGGAATTCTGCCGTGCATCCTGAGGGGACATTGTCTCTGATGCCGAAGGCGTTGTGGATAGGTGGCATTTTTGCGGCATTTGTCATTTTGCTGTTGAGTGTGATGTCGCAGATCAGGCGTGCGCAGAAAAAGAAAGAAGATATCCGCATGCAGATGCAGATAGATGCAGCTGATCACAGCGATGATCCGGAGTTGGATCTGGATGTCGATGATCTGAAGCGACCAAAAGACTGATATCATGGCAAAAGAAGAAAAAAACACGGATGTTGGAATGAGCGGCGAGAGCGGCGGAATCAATTCAGGTTCTGAGGGTGAGTCTGAGGATTTGCGAGTCGATGATGGGCCGGCGGATAAGCCTGAGTGTGAGGGGGAGTCTGAGAATTTATCAGGCGATGAGGCGCCGGCGGATAAGCCTGAGGGAGAGCAAACGCAGGTAAAGGATTCCGGAGAACCGAGTGTTCAGACGCGAGTTAAACGCGTCGGTCTGGCTGCTCTGATTCTGTCGATGGGCATCATGTGTTCGCGTCTGCTTGGGTATGTACGCGAAGCGGTGATTGCCTACCAGGCTGGTGCCGGGGCCGAGACGGATGCCTACAATGCGGCATTTTTGCTGCCGGATATGATGAATCATTTTCTTGCCGGCGGGACGCTGTCGATTACATTTATTCCTCTGTTTGCCGGATATTTGAGCAAAAATGAGCCCAAACGTGCTGAGCGATTATTTTCGCTGATTGCGACGACGATGGGGACGCTTTTGGTGGCAGCGATTATTCTTTGCTGGAGTTTTGCGACACCGCTGGCGCAGCTTCTGTTTCCCGGTTTTAGTCCGGAACAGATTGCGAATACCGTATCGATGACGCGCATCATATTGCCGGGACAGTTTTTTCATTATATGGGCGGTCTGATGATGGCTGTACTGATGGCCCAGGGACAGTTTTTGCCTTCGGCGATGGCGCCCTTGATTTACAATTTGCTCATCATCATTTGCGGTCTTGTTCTTGGGGGGACGCTTGGGATGCAGGGATTTGCGATTGGTGCGCTTTTGGGTGCCGTTTTGGGTCCATTCCTGCTTCCGCTGGTGTTTTTGAAATCCCGGCTGAGATATCGTCCCGTATTTGGATTTGGGGATCGCGATTTTAAGAAGTACATCTTTTTGACACTGCCCCTGATGATCGGGGCTAGCCTGACGACAGTCGATGAATGGGTGGGGAAGTTTTTGGGGTCGAATATGGAGGCCGGTTCGATCAGCTGGCTGAACTATGCCCGTCGACTGGTACTCGTTCCGATAGCGATTGTGGGCCAGGCAGCTGGTCAGGCGGCATTGCCGTATTTGTCGCAGCTTTCTGCGCGCGGTGAATTTGATACGGCGGCGGCGACGCTTCACAAGACCTTGAGAAATGTCGTAATTTTATCGCTTATCATGGTTGGATTTTTCGTCATTCTGGCAGAACCCATGGTTTCGATCGTGTATGAGCGGGGAGCGTTCAGTGCGGAAGATACGGCGAAGACTGCGATGATCCTGAGGATTTTGGCGATTTCGATCGTTTTCTGGACGATTCAGATGGTGAGTGTACGTGCATTTTATGCTGCCCAGAATACATTGACGCCGATGATTCTGACGACGATAGTGACTCTGATATCGCTGCCGGTGTATTATTTTCTGAGTCAGTGGATGGGGTTGCCGGGGCTGGCACTGGCTTCGTGTATTGGTATGGCGATGCAGGCTTCCTCTATTGTCATTTTCTATCATCGACGGAATGTGCATTTTAAGCCATTAAAGATCGTTCGGGCGATGGGGACGGGTATTGTTTTTGGTCTCATTGCTGCAGCTGGAAGTTATGGCGGACTTTGGCTGGTCCGGCAGATCCAGATGGAATCTCATTTGTGGAAAGTTCTGCTTGAACTTGGGATACCGGGATGTATTGGTGTATGTCTGGTTTGTATTTTTGCCCGGTTCCTGATTCCTGAGGAGTTTATGGGATTTTTGTCGAAGATCAGGCGTCGTCTGCCCGGGCGTTTAAAAAGATGAGCACATGGCGTATTGGCGAAGCCAATAGCCATGTGGCCGCGGTGTATTGGCGTAGCCAATAGCCGGGGCGACCATAAGAATATTTCCATAGGACATTGATAATATCATTTCTTTGCAAGTGTGCGGATCTCTGGTAAAACGCTACAATATGTTCTTGTAAGGAGCACAGTATGTTAAAGCGTTGTATTTATATTATTTTGTCAGGTGTTGTTGCTTCCGTGGCTGTATGGGCCGGGATGCCCAGACTTGCTGCAGATAATCATCAGGTTACGGAACCCAAACCGGTCAGTCAGCCGACTGAAAAGATAGCAGATGAAGGTGGGGAGCCTGCATTTCATGAGAGTGTCGCAGCTCTGATCGATGCCGGTGATGACGAGTTGAATGCGGATATGCTGGGGGCTGGTACAGACGACAGCATTTCTGGGGCATTGGAGCCCGATGATGGAGTCAGAATCCGGCTTGCGACACCGGATGTCGTGCCTCTGATGGATGTTCCCGAGACGAAAGCAGACGGCGATAAGGTCAATGCATTGGCTGCGATGGCGAAACTGGATGCATTCAAGCAGGTCAGGACGCTTGCGATCGTCGATCTCAGGAATGGAAAAGTGGTGGAGAGTGCAGAAGAGGATGCGGCACTTGAACTGATGGAAAAAATCCGTTCGGCAGGCAATCAGAAAAGCGGCCTGGAGTACAGGATAGCCGGGGATAAAGCCATGCGTTATGCGTGGTATTGTCTGGATGATGATGCGGAAAAGTGTCTTTTGGCCGAACGCGGGATGACCTTTGATTTTCCTGCTGAATTTCCTGTCGAAGCCCGGTGTGAGATGGCGGACAAGGAGTTCTTTACGTGCGGTGGTGTGGCGGCCAATTCGGTTGCACTGTTTGGGGCATCGGATTGTTCTCTCGACGATGCACGAACGGCGATACTGAGTGCAATAAAGACGCAGCAGGCGGATTCCGGTATTGTGGAAGCAAATGGCAAAACCTGGAAATTTGTCAGAAAAGGTCTGAAGTCATCGTGTGAGCTGGTGTCTTATGCAGAGGCTGCAGTCAGAACGCAGGAGCCTGCAGCTTTGGTCGTGGGTGATACACCGATCGTCAAAAAAGATTCTTACTCTCTTCAGGCAATAGGTTTGTCGATTGGTGCAGGCTTGCTGATGATACTGTTGGGATTTGTCTGTACGCGCCGCAAAGAAGAGCAGCCGGATACCGACGAAAGAATGGATGCTTTGCGCAAAGAGTACGACAACGTCAAGCGAGAACGCATCAATGCATTGCGCGAAAAGAATGAACTCGGTGCGGAAGTCGAAAAGCTCAAAAAAGAGGCAGAGGAAAGCTCTGAAAAAGTAAAACAGCTTCAGGATGAGCTCGATTCCGCGAAGGCGGATTATCAGAAAGAGCAGCTGATGCGCATGAGTCTGGCGGAGGATAACAAACGTCTTGAAGATGCGGCTGCAGCGAATAAAAAGCAGCAAACAGTGGTTGAAAGTCCGATTAAATTCACAGCCGGTTCATCGAATTCGAATATTCCCAATGTTCCGCAGGCTGGAATTCCGGACAGTACAGAAAAGAAAACAGAAGATCTGAGTCATCCGACGACCGAAACGAACCGCGTGACGGCGCAGGCCACCAATGATGGTATAGAAGAGCTGACTTCGAAAGAAAAATCCCAGGCATTTTTTGATGCATTGAGTGACGATGGCTGGGATGAGATTGCTGAGAGTTTTGATGCCATATTTACCAAGCCTGCGAACAAGGGAGATGGTTCTGATTCGAAGAATGCCGAGGGTGCCGAAGATGGCAATGAGCGTTCGTATGGTATTTCAGAGTTCCTCAATATGCTTAATGAGGATGATATACGTCAGGAAGCAGAGTTATCAGATGCGCCATCGCTGCCGAAAGATACCTTCCAGGGTATGTCATCAGTACCTTCAGGCGTAAAGAAAACGACGCTGGCGAGTATCCCGTCTTTGAGTCCGAAGAGCGTTCCGACGCTGAAAACAGTTCCGAATCTTCAGCAGAAAGTGGCGGTTGAGCCCAATATGCGCCGCAATACACTTTTTGGGATTGGTTCCTTTAATTCAACCAACAAGTCAAAGTCATCGCAGACATCCACAGCTTTTATGGGATCCAAGTCGAATGATTCCGGCAATACGACTCTGACCCCCGGAGGCAGCGGAGAGCATCGCAGTGCGCCGACGGCAATGGGGCAATCCATGGAAAATAATCCCGGGATTACGATGCAGCCGATGACTGCAGCCTATGTCGAAAAGGCGGATGAATCCTTTAAACCCGCCCCATCATGGACAGGAAAGTCCTTGTCATCGGATGGTGTTGATCAGAACTCGCTGTACAATGCCCTTAAACGGCGTGCGAAGGATGTTTCTGAGCTGGATATGGCAGCGGCGGAAGTTAAAAAGGACCAGGCTGGAGCGAATTCCGGAGCATTTGAATATAACCGTGGTTTATCGCGATCCGGTGTCTTTTCGGTAACCGGCAGTCGGGTTGATATTGATCCGCTTTCGGATAATGAGTATTTTAAGTCACTCTATGAAAAATACATCGAACTTCAGAAACAGTGCGGTGAATCGACGAACAAGTTTACGCAGGAACAGTTTGTGAGTCGTCTTGCCCGCGAAAAAGAACGTCTGATCAAGACATATAAATGCCGTACAGTTCGTTTTACTGTCTATGTCAAAGAGGGTAAGGCCAGTCTGAAGGCAACACCTCAGAAATAGTCAGGCTTTCAACGGTTCATCAATCCACAGATAATCGGCAGAGGCGTTCTATAGGACGTCTCTGCCGATTATTTTCCTATACAGACTGTTTCCCGTTGGTTTTATCCATGGCCGGGGGGACTGAGGGGCGTGGATGAATGTTTTGTGATATGACGGTTATACAGTATTGACGTGCTATGATAGAAAAAATACGCCTTGATGACTGGCTGGTTGAACATGAGCTGGTACCGACCAAAAGCCAGGCAAAATCCCTGATTATGTCCGGTAAGGTTATGGTGAACGGCAAGATCATTGACAAAGCCGGGACACCGACGAAGGCAGATGCGGATGTTCAGATTACCGGCATGCCGAGTCAATATGTTTCGCGGGGTGGATATAAGCTTGCAGGAGCTCTTGATCGGTTCAGTGAGCTTCGAATTGAAGGAAAGATTGCTCTGGATATTGGTGCTTCTACTGGTGGATTCACGGACTGCCTGCTTCAGCGCGGAGCAGCAAAAGTGTATGCTCTCGATGTGGGATATGGTCAGTTAGCCTGGAAATTGCGTACAGATCCGCGCGTTATAAATATTGAACGCACCAATTTTCGTTATACGGAAGCAGGTTTTTTTGCAGATCCCATTCAGCTTGCGGTGGCGGACGTTTCTTTTATTTCTTTGGATAAAATACTCGAACCGCTCAAAGTCCATCTTGATCGCGAGGCCGATTGTGTTTTTTTGATCAAACCGCAGTTTGAGGTTGGAAGAGATCAAATCGGATCAGGTGGTGTCGTTCGGGATGACAAAATCCGCGCGCAGGCCATCGAACGAATTATTGGTATGGCCAAAGATTTGGGATACCAGCTCATCGATGGTGCAGACAGCACTCTCCCCGGTGCAAAGAAGGGGAATGTGGAATATCTGGCCTGGTTTCACTGGTGTACTAAGGATTAGGCGGCAATTCGCGAATGCCGATTTTTCGGATGCGCGAGAAGTAAGCTTTGAGTACTTCCGGGTTATTTTCGTATCGATCCTGAATTTCCAGATCGAGATCGACGATGTTGCTCATCGAAGATCGGATTTCTTCATCCTGTAAGCTGAGTTCCCGACTGACTGATTCGTAGGTACGAAAATCCATTTGTCTGGAGCTTTCTTCCCAGACCGGCGTATATTTTTCGATGCATTCATCGAGTGCAGAGAATAATGCTTCCGGATTATCGACATTCATGCGCATGGCTTTTTCGATGGCCTGCAGAGCTTCGAGTTGTTTTTCGAAAGTATTTTTTCCACATGCAGTCAGAAAACATAACGCAATACAGAGAGCAAGGGGACAGAACCACTTCAATTTAATCATCATAGTAGAAATCCCCGACTTTTTTGCCCTTTTTGGGTTTGGCAATTCCGAATGGATCGGATTCTGTTTTGGATGAATTTGATGATTTATGGGATGCCCCTGAGGATTTATGCTGTGTCGGACGTGGTGCAGGAGCTGCGTCCATTTTTTCAAGATGAACCTGAAGCGTCAACTTATCGCTTGGTTCGAGCATGATTTTTTTCTCCCAGGGTTTGTATTCAGGACACGTAATCTGAATGTTATGGGTGCCAGTTTCGAGTCTGATGGATTCTGGAGGTTCACCGACAGCATCCTCATCGATCGTACAGCTACATCCGGTTCTTTCCGGGAGTTCGAGTCTGAGAACCGGAATGCGTTCGAGGGCTTGTTTGGCTGCATCAAGCTCATTTTGGGCAGAGATATTGTCTTTGTCTTTTTTGAGCAGTGTTTCGTAGAGTTCGATAGCCTCTTCCAATTGTCCTGCATTGACTTTTTCGCGAGCATCGGAAAGCAGTTTTCCCCGTTTAATCAATGTGTTGTAGTCATCGATTTTGAGGAGCAGATCAGGTGTGTCAGGAGAGGCTTTTGCTTCGAGTGTATTGACCTGATCCTGAGCATCATCCCATTGATTGTTGCGGATATTCTCTTCGATTCGGGCGTAGAGTGTTTCGAGTCCTTCATTCAGGGATTTATCCTGAGCGGCTGTCTGGGCGGGGAGAGTCTGTTCTGAAGGATGAAACACGATGGCAGTAATGACGACAGCAGCGATAACGGCGACGCACAGAAGGACGATGACGAGTATTTTCCGATCCCGTGCATCCCGTGCGTAATTGTTTTGCTGCATCAGCGAAATGGAAGAAACGTCGATGGGATGACTGCCCACGCCAGAAACAGCACTTGCATAGCTGACGCTGCTTTCGCTATCAGAATCCACATCATTTGATACCGGTACCGGCGGCATCGGGGGGGCCGACGGATGGTTTTCACCCTCCTCCGTTACTTTCTGTAGCTCTACTTTGGCCAGGCTCATGGAGCTGTATCCGGCCATAATTTGCGGTGCATCGAGAGCATAGGATATTGCATTGAGAAGATCGAGCGCCGTTTGAGGACGTTTTTGAGCATCCTTTTCGAGACACTGATCGATGACTTCGCACAGCGTTTCGGGAATATTTTGTTCCGGTTTCACCATGAGGCGGAGCGGTTTGGGGGCATTGTTGACATGCTGATATAATATGGCGTTGTCAGTTGACCCCGTAAACGGCTTTTGACCGGCGAGCATGAGGTAGAACATGACACCGAGCGCATAGACATCGGTTCGCGTATCGGAAATTCCGGATAGAATCTGTTCCGGAGACATATAGGATGCGCTTCCGACGAGCTGTTGTTCTTTGGTCAGGTCTTCGCCGCCCTGGGCGAGTTTTGCCAACCCGAAGTCGAGGATTTTGACGAAGTTTTTTTCGCCTTCAAGCTCACACAGAACGATGTTTGCCGGTTTGATATCGCGGTGAATGAGTCCCATTTTATGGGCTTCTGCAATACCCTTTAATGTTTGGACTGCAATAGGAAGGAACTCGTCCAGTGTCAGGGCACCATGGGCCTTGAGGTATTTTCCGAGTGTTTCTCCCTGCGCATATTCCATGACGATATAGGCCAGATTGCCATCTCTGCCGTAATCAAAAATCGTCACAATATTGGGATGCTGAAGTCGGCTCAGCCCCTTTGCTTCCCGTTCGAATCTGCTTACTGCATCTGCGTCATCCAGCAGGATAGGATTGAGGACTTTCAGGCAGACATTGCGATTCAGATTGGTTTGCTGGGCCAGATAAACGACCCCCATTCCACCTTTGCCGACACGTCGAATGATCTTGTATCTGCCGGAGATTATTTCACCTTCCAGATTGTCCAGTGCATTCTGCTGTTGGGGAGCTGAAGTCTCCATATCCACCTCTTAACCTCAAATTACCCCGTACCGGGTTAAACATCATTATTAATAGAATGTATTGATGTAATTTGACAAGTATTCTCGGTATTTTTAGTTGTCAGTGGCTGGGGGTTAGTTGTTGGCACAAAATAAAATCAGTCACGCCCCGACGGGGCGTAACATCTAACAACTAACGATTATTCAAAAGCAATGCGGCTTTTCGAGATAACTTTTGAGTTCCTCTTCTGATGCATCCAGGCAGAAAGAAATGCTGTCATCCGTGGATCGTCTGCGCATTTCTGCCTGTATTTGTGCCATAAGCGGTCTTGATCCCGGGCCGGCGGTTTCGTGATTGTCGATATGCGTGACCGGCATCATTCCGCAGGCGGTGCCCGTAATAAAAACCTCTCGTGTTGGTCCGATGAAGTCCGAAATCAGCATGGCATCATCTTCGATGACTCCGAATCCAAGTCTCCTGGCGGAGTCCATGACAAAATTCCTCGTCAGGCCAATCAGGGCATAGCGAGCAGCGGGTACTTTCAGAACAGGTTTGCCGCCGATCATTTCGGCAACGAAGATGTTGTCTGCCGTGGCTTCGGCAACATAGCCGTCGCGGGTGAGCATGATGGTTTCGAAAGTCCCCCTGGGGCGTGTTTCGAGCAGTGCCAGAATATTATTCAGATAGTTGTTGGTTTTGACATTGGGATCGAGGTGGTGAGGATCATTTCTTCGCATCATCCGGGCGACCGATACATCAATGCCGTATTCGTAGCGTTCTTTGGGATAGAGCAGGACTTTTGAGCAGACAATATAGAGGGATGGTGCAGCGCATTTAAACGGCGCTACAGCAAGATCCCCGATGCCGCGGGTCAGGACGGGGCGAATGTATGCGGACTGATTATTTGGTCCCATGGCTTCGCGGCACAATGTGACAATAATCTGGCAGATTTCTTCGCGCGAATAGGGAAATTCCAGTCCGACTTTTTGGGCCGATTTGAACCATCGATCGATGTGTTCCCGGAATAAAAGGATGCGGCGGTTATCGATGCGAATGCCTTCAAAGACTGCATCGCCGTACAGATTTCCATGATCGAGAGGACTCAGGGCGGCTTCATTGAGTCTGAAAATTCCATCTCTTCTTTCGAGACCGGAATGAACGTCCTCAAAGGCATGGATTTCGGGACGTTCAAGGCAAACCGGAGTCATGCCCGGGATATAGGGCATGCTCAGAAAAACTCTGGTATGGTTTACCATTTCGGATAATTCAGCCGCAATTTGAGTTGGTGTGTTCAATATATGTTATCCTCATACAAAAACGTTTTCGGTACTTCGGCATGCATCACGTACACATAGCTGGTAGTTGATGTAGCCGTTTCTGATTTCTTTTTGCAGTTCCCCTACGAGATGATGTGTAGAGGAAGCAAAGGTTTCACGCGTTATTGGTGCAAAGAACCAGATACAACGAATGGGAATGCCGGCATTGTCGATGCGGGCTTCCAGATGCTTTTCCTTGAGCGTGCGTACATCAGACAAATGCGCATTCTTAATGCATATCATGGGTTTGGGATTCTGTGAACCACAGGGTTCAAGACGAAGCAGCTCATCGAAGAGAGAAGTCTGGAGTTGTTCGGGTTCCAGACAACAGGTAATTTCCGTCATCGGAATTTCCGGCTCCCCGTCGAGCTGGGCAATGGCATTTTCGCACAAACCACTTCTAAATTCTTCGAGATTTTCGACGGGGCACGAAAAACCTGCGGCAGCCGCATGTCCGCCAAATTTGGTGAGCAAGTGGCCGACTGAGGTCAGCGCTTTGACTGCGTGTACCGCCGGTGTGGATCGAATGCTTCCCGTCATCATGCATCCATCGATGGTTGCGATGGCAACGGGTTTGTGGAAATGCTCTTTCAGTTTTCCGGCAACGATTCCGGCGACTCCGCTGTGCCATGTGGGGGATTCGGGGAGTGCAATGACGATGAAGGGGGCTTCTGCATCACCAGCCTGTTCGATGGCAGTCTGAACCATGGAGGCCTGAATATTCTGGCGATTGAGATTCATGGCGTCGAGCTTTGCGGCAAGGTTTGCGGCAATGACGCTGTTGGGGGCATGAAGCAGATCGATGATGAGCGTTGCCGAAGCAAGTCGTCCGGCCGCGTTGATGCGTGGTCCGATGCGATAGCTGATGGCTGTGCTGTCGATAGTTCCCGGCTGGGCATTCGAAACATTCAGAAGCGCCTTGAGGCCGGGTTTGCTGATATCGTAATTGAGTGAATCCAGTCCGAAGGTAACAATGGCTCGGTTTTCGGGATCAGATAATGAAACGACGTCGGCAACCGTGCCCAGAGCTGCGAGTTTCATCAGGCTTCTCAGAATCATATCGTATTTGGGATGTGAGCTGAGAAGGGCCTGGGCGAATTTTAAAGAAATACCGCATGCAGCCAGTGATTTGTTCGGATAGCTGCACCCCGCCTGCGGCGGGCACAATACCGCATAGGCCGAAGGCGGAACGCCCTGGCCGATGGGGATATGATGATCGAGAACGATAACATCGATGCCATGCTGCTGCGCAAGCGAGATAGCAGCTTCGTCGCGCACGCCGATATCGGCGGTAACGATGAGTTTTATGCCGTCATCGATGGCTTTTTGCGCGGCGATTGTCGTAAATCCATAGCCCTCGACCTTTCGATCCGGAATGTGATAGCTGAATTCCGTGTGGCCGCATATTTTCAGAACACCCTGCAAGATCAGGGAACTCATGGTTCCGTCGACATCGTAATCCGTAACGACCCGAATCGGCTCTCGCTCGCAGATAGCCCTCTTCAGGCGTTCGCAGGCTTTAGGCATGTTCAGCATCAACATGGGATCATGCAGATGATCGAGCGTGGAGTGCAGGAATTCTTCAATGTCACGTCCCGGATTCAGATTCAGGGCTGCAAGGCACGAAGACAGGACAAAGGAAAGACCGTGCTCGCGCATAATTCCGTCGATACGGGACATGTCCGGGGCGTAGTGCCAGTAAGCTCCGCAGTCTGATAAAGTCAGTGATTGAGTCGTCAGTTCCATGTATCCTCC
>JAFRYG010000202.1 GCA_017441205.1 Pseudomonadota bacterium | reverse complement strand
CACGTCTCAAAGCGAGCAGAGACGTGCGATTCGCACGTCTCCCCCAAATATATATTATTTCTTCATTGCCTCTTCGACCTTGACAGCGGCCGTAACGGTGGCACCGACCATGGGGTTGTTGCCCATGCCGAGGAAGCCCATCATTTCGACGTGTGCGGGAACCGAGGAGGAACCGGCGAACTGAGCGTCGCTGTGCATACGGCCCATGGTATCGGTCATGCCGTAGGAAGCGGGACCGGCAGCCATGTTATCGGGATGGAGTGTACGGCCTGTGCCGCCGCCCGATGCGACCGAGAAATATTTTTTGCCCTGCTCGACACATTCTTTCTTGTAGGTGCCGGCAACGGGGTGCTGGAAGCGCGTGGGGTTGGTGGAGTTACCGGTGATGGAAACATCGACATCTTCCATGTGCATGATGGCGACGCCTTCGCGGACATCATCACAGCCATAGCAGCGGACCTTGGCGCGTTCGCCGTCGCTGTAGGCTTTTTCGCGGACGATGTTGACTTTGCCGGTCGCATAGTCGAACTGCGTCTGAACATATGTGAATCCGTTGATGCGGCTGATGATCATGGCGGCGTCTTTGCCGAGGCCGTTCAGGATGACGCGGAGCTGATTTTTGCGGACTTTGTTGGCGTTGCGGGCGATACCGATGGCGCCTTCGGCGGCTGCGAAGGATTCGTGGCCGGCGAGGAATGCGAAGCATTTGGTATCTTCACTCAGGAGCATGCTGGCGAGGTTGCCGTGACCGAGGCCGACTTTGCGATCGTCAGCGACGGAGCCGGGAATGCAGAAAGCCTGAAGGCCTTCGCCGATTTTCTTGGCGGCGTCAGCGGCTTTGGTGCAGCCGGATTTGATGGCGATGGCAATACCGAGAACATAGGCCCAGCAAACGTTTTCGAAGCAAATCGGCTGGATGTCCTTGGCGATCTGATAGGCATCGATGCCCTTGGCTTCGCAAATCGCCTTGGCATCCTGGAGGTCCTTAATGCCATAAGCTGCGCAGACTTTCTCGATTTGAGGAATACGACGTTCGTAACTTTCAAAAAGTGCCATAATTTCAATCTCCTCTTAGTCTTTGCGCGGGTCAATGTATTTCTTGGCGTTTTCGAAACGACCATAATGGCCGGTGGCTTTCTTGAGGGCATCTTCTGCGCTCATGCCGTCTTTAATCCACTGCATCATTTTGCCGAAATGAACGAATTCATAACCGCAGATTTCGTCATCTTCGTCGAGCGCGCAGCGCGTCACATAACCTTCTGCCATTTCGAGATAACGGGGCCCCTTGAGCTTGGTGGCATACATCGTACCTACCTGGCTGCGAAGACCTTTGCCCAAATCTTCGAGGCCGGCACCGACGAGAAGACCGCCCTCGCTGAAGGCGCTCTGCGTACGTCCATAAACGATCTGGAGGAAAAGCTCGCGCATTGCGGTGTTGATGGCATCGCAGACGAGATCCGTATTGAGAGCCTCGAGAATCGTTTTGCCGATCAGAATTTCAGAAGCCATGGCGGCACTGTGGGTCATGCCGGAGCAGCCAATCGTCTCGACGAGCGCTTCTTCGATGATGCCGTCTTTGACATTGAGCGAAAGTTTGCATGCACCCTGCTGCGGCGCACACCAGCCGATTCCGTGCGTCATGCCGGAAATGTCCTTGATTTCTCTGGACTGAACCCATTTGCCCTCTTCGGGAATGGGAGCGGGACCATGATTCGGACCCTTCTTAACCACACACATGTTCTTGACTTCCTGCGTGTATTCCATCTGATTTCTCCTGTTGATGTTGGGCTTCGGCCACTATGGCCAAAACAATGCGGCGAGGCTTTTAACATATTTTAAAGGCATTGTTGTGTTTTTTTTGCATCCTAACCACAATGCAGATTGCCGATTCATGATGATATTTTTAGTGGAATTCCCCAGGCTTCGGCGCCGCCGTACGCCTGGGCTTCTGCGCTATGGCACAGCCATACGCGCAGAACGCGCTGCTATATTCATACGCAGCGCGTCCGATCATGAATTCCTCCCGAATGCCCAAATCCCCCATAAACACTGCTTCATCGGGGTATCGAAAATTTTCTAAAAAAAGCATTGACACATCACAATGAAGTGTCTATTATTCAGGAATCCAAAACGACGACAAAGACTGTCGTGAGGATAGCCACATTGACACATCATAAAGATGTGTCAATCCCCAAATGACTATATGTCATTTGGCTTTTTCTTTTCCCCTCAATAAGACACATCATAATGATGTGTCAATCCACAAATGACTATATGTCATTTGGCTTTTTCTTTTCCCTTCAATAAGACACATCATAATGATGTGTCAATCCACAAATGACTATATGTCATTTGGCTTTTTCTTTTCCCTTCAATAAGACACATCATAATGATGTGTCTAAAAAGGCATATCAGATGTTTTACACTCACCGCCCCCGAAATAATCATCCCCCTCCTGCATCCCAATAAATGCCCGCCGCTCCGGTAAATCGCCAGGAACTCCCGGAATCCGTCAAAAAATGCCTATTGCCGCATTCCGGACAGATGGTTAAAAGCTATGACAGCATCGTAGGGATGTATATCCTTTCGCGGATTTTGAACACTTTGGAGGAGAATGTTTAATGAAACGCGATACTACGAATTATGTCGGCAAGGTTTTTGGCCATCTGACGGTCACATCCGAGGCGGAAACGATCAACAACAAGCGCTACGTCAACTGCGAATGCGACTGCGGCAGTTCGATAAAAGTCAGGCTGAGCAGCCTCAAGGACGGACATACCAAATCCTGTCACTGTCTGTCCAAGGACAAGGCTTCGCGCCGTCTCAAGGCCGTCCATGCAGGAACCGCGAATGTGCCGACAAAAGCCTATATCCCGGTTCTCTATGCATACGTCATGGGCTTATGGACCGAAGGCGACCTGAGGGGCAAAATCAGGACAACACTCAGCATTGATACCACATCGACAGATGATTCCCTCAAACGTGCATTTATCCTCGTGACGCCGCAGGCTGATGAAAACGCACTGAACCGCGAGGAATACACGCTCCTGCTTCAGGAAGATACATCCGAAGATTTCTTTGACCCTCACACGACCATCAGCATTCAAAATGGAAAACATCTCGATTTCAACGATTTGAGCGGATTTAAGGAATACCGCGAATATGAATCGGAATCGACGTATATCCGTCTGATACTTCTCATTAAAGACAGAACCAAACCAAGCACAAATTAATCCCCGTCAGCCCCACGATGCAGCAGGGATTGATTTGAAGCTTCCATCCGAAAAGGAATGATAATGAAGCACATCCCTGCTGTCATCGTCTCTATGTGTACCCTGTTGGCATCCATCCCCGTTTATGCACAGGAAATCAGCGTAGAATCCCAAAATCCCAACGATTTTCAGGACGCTTCCGCGTCCAAAATCGTCCCGTCTGCCCCTGCTGCAGCACCTGATGCCACAATGCAGCAAAGCAGCGAAGGATTGCCGGAATCCACGTCGGAAGATGCCGTTCCCCTCAAGGAAACTACAGCTCCGTCAGAATCGTCATCTGCCGAAGAATCAAAATCCATTGCCGAAGCAGCCCCCACCCCGATACAGGACGATTCGGCTTCTGCAGAGACGCACGAAAATGCGAATGCATCACAGCCCCTCTTACAGGACGATTCGGCTTCTGCAGATTCTCAGGAATTGCCCGCTCTTACGCCCGAAGAAGAAGCAGAACTGCTCGCTGCACTTGAGCAGGATGCATCCGCAAAGGCCGAAGGGAATCAGGAAGCTGCACAAAATACGACCAATCCGGTCGCATCCTTCGTACAATCGATGAATCCGGATTTGGCTTTTATCGCCGATTTTGCACTCGCCTGGTTTTCGGACAAAGACAACTACCAGCAGGGAGCCCATGATCCGACCAAAATCGGGTTCAATCTTCAGCAGCTGGAAATGAGCATTTCCGCCAGCGTGGATCATCTCTTTCGGTTTGATTCAAATCTGGTTTTCTCACTGGCAGGCGTCGAAATCGAAGAAGCCGTCGCGACGACGACAGCCCTTCCCGGTGGACTTCAGGTTCGTGCAGGCCAATTTTTATCGCGTGTCGGGCGCATCAATGCGACGCATCCGCACACCTGGGATTTCGTCGACCAGGTTTTTATGATTTCCAAATTCTATGGCCCGGAAGGCAACCGCGGACTCGGTCTTGAATTGTCGTGGCTGACGCCGCTGCCCTGGTATCTGGAAATTGCGGCAGCCGCCCAAATGCCGGGTTCGAGTGCCTCCAACCGCAGTTTTATGAACAGCACGAGTGAGATCGATGGGGTGCAGGATCTGCTTTATACGTTTACGTTAAAACAGTTTTTTCCATTCGGGGATGAAACCGGTCTGCTGTGGGGACTCAGTGCCCAGACAGCACCAAACGAGACGGGCCGGGACAATCGAACGCTCATCTTTGGAACCGATCTGACCCTCAAATACACGCCGCATGCATACCCGGAAATGCAGCTCGTATTTCAGTCGGAAGCCCTTTTCCGCATTCGTCAAATTCCGGGGGCTGTGCTGCAGGATGGCGCCGGTTATGCCCAGCTAGTCTGGCAGATCAACCGCCAATGGGCGACCGGTCTGCGCGGCGAATACGGCTCCGGGCTCAAAGACGATCCCCTCGATCCATACTGGACGGATCACCGCGCTCGCGCAGCCGTTCAGGCCACATGGACACCATCGCACTTTACGCGTCTAAGAGCACAGGGCTCCATGGACTTCCCGATGTGGCGTTCTCCGATATACGCCCTGATGCTTGCCCTGGAAATCAACGTCGGGACGCATCCGGCTCACAGCTATTGAGTTATTGTACTGGGCATAGATAATGACAACAATATACGATTTTCCTTTTCCTGGGGCATCCCCTACGGGGATTGATTTTGGTGCATTTCATTTGTCCCCCGGTAGCCGCTACGCGCCAACCGGGGGCTACTAAACATGAAGTCCTACGGACTTCT
>JAFRYG010000201.1 GCA_017441205.1 Pseudomonadota bacterium | reverse complement strand
GGTGAAGCTGACAAGTGCAAAAACGACGAGAAGAAATGCGACGAGAAGGGCGTTCCGATGCTCTGCGTCAACAACACATGGACAGCACAAAAAGCATGTGAAGACGGAAAGACATGCAAGGATGGCGACTGCGTCGGCGGCGGTGAAGCTGACAAGTGCAAAAACGACGAGAAGAAATGCGACGAGAAGGGCGTTCCGATGCTCTGCGTCAACAACACATGGACAGCACAAAAAGCATGTGAAAGCGGAAAGACATGCAAGGATGGCAACTGCATCGGCGGCAGTTCTTCCAAATGTGCCAACGGTACAACGGAACTCAATGGCATCTGCGTCAACAACGAGATGAATGCGGCCAAAGCTGGAACTGAATGCAAAGAAGCCTGGTATGATCTTGAATTCTGCGATGCCAGTAATAATGCTGTCTATTGTGGTTTAGAGGATAAATATTGGGACGATTTGGACAAGTATTTCTCGAACCAGCTGAGTACGCCGCCTGATCCTGATAATTATAAAGTTGTAGTAACAAAAGATAAATGCAAAAATAGTTGTGTGAATGCAGACTTAAGTTCTTATTATAAAAAATCATATTATTCGGCAATTTGTAAGGATGATTATAATACAAAATGCAAAAAAGCAAATGATATCTTTGGTATTTGTGAGGAATATGAAGACGAAGATTATGCAGAGACATATGTCTATGCTTGCTATCCGACTGTAGATGGTGGTTTTATCGGCATCGATGTTGAGTATTACTATGAGGATGAGGATATCGAAAAACTAAGTATATTACCTGGTGAGTGCAACAGTGGCATGTGCAATAATACTTCGAGTGCATGTGAACCTGTTTGTTCGAGTGATAATGACTGTAAAGATTCGGAATACCCCTATTGTTCCAAAGATCTCGACGATTGTGTCGAGTGCAAGGATAACAGCCAGTGTGCTTCGAGCGAAAAAGGTAAGTTGTGCAGCATATACTTTGGAGAATGCACAGAATGTAATGAAGACAAGGACTGTGCGTCCGGTAAAAAATGCAATATTTTGCAAGGAAAATGTGAATAATATATAAATTGCAACTCACCGGCGGAGGATCATTCCTCCGCCTTTTTTTTGCGCGCACGAGAATGATTTCGAGCAAAAAATCACAAAGGGGCTTGTCTGAGATTGGGTAATGCGGTTCACATCTCAAAGCTCTAAGGAAGGTCTGATCAATTGACCTCCCCCACCAGCACAAGGGCTGTTGAGTTCTAAAATTTCCGGACTTTATGAAAATCGCAAAAAGCTGGATGTTTGTTGGGGCTAAGCCCTGAAGGGGCGATAAGAGTACAGCACGGGGTAGATCGTTAGCGCAACCCGGGAAAGGTGATTACCCCCCTAATGTTTTAGCCCTGAAGGGGCGACTCTACGTTCTTGCCCCACAGCTCCATCTCCGTAAACGGCGAGGGGGAGCGGGTTTCAGAAATATAGAATTAATTATTCAGAGGTTCCCTAAGCTCTAAGCTCAAAGCTCAGAAAACAGCGGCTTTTGACACTTTTTTGGGCGCAAATACTTGTTATTCATGAAGGCAACATGTAAAATGCCATTCCGTGTTTGTGTCGATTTCCATAAACTATGGGGATATCCTGTTTTTGCTCTGACAAATGAGGTTAATAATGAACAAGAAATTAACGTTGATTCTTGCTCTGGGATCAATGACCACGATGCTGGCCTGTGCCGACGAAACCACATCGGACAAAAGCTGTATTGCGGATGCCACGCAATGCAGCGAATCTGGCATTCCCCAGAAATGCGTAGACGGTGAGTGGGTCGATCAGGCCGCATGTACCGGGACCCAAAAATGCAATAACGGTGTATGCAGTGAACCTGGTTCTTCGGGCACCTGCTTTGAAGGAGCAAAGCAATGCAGTCCCCAGGGCATGCCGCAAGCCTGCAGCAATGGTACATGGGTCGATCAGGCCGCCTGTCCCGGCGATAAAAAATGCCAGGACGGCAATTGCATCATTATACCGCCGCAAACATGCGCTACCGGGGCAAAACAATGCAAAGATCTCCAAACACCCCAGACCTGCGATCCCAATACCAATAAGTGGGTAGATCAGGACGCCTGCGGCAGCAGCGAAAAATGTCTCAAAGGTTCATGCGTCGATAAAGACACGGCAGAATGCCAGGGAAAAGCAAAAAAATGCGACAACAATGGCGTGCCTGTCACATGCGAAAACCAAATGTGGGTCACCGGTGATGCGTGCGGCGAAGGCATGAAATGCCTCAATGGCGATTGCGTCGATGAATCAACCCCCGAGTGTAAAATCGATAGAAAAAAATGCAGTGAATCCGGTGTGCCGATGATCTGCGAGAATAATGCCTGGGTGACCCTGGATCCCTGCGGCAGCAGCGAAAAATGCGTCAAAGGCGAATGCAAAGACAACTCATCCCAAAAGGATTACTGCGACGGCGTTACATGCGACAACGAATCAACGTGCATCAACGGCGTCTGCGTTCTGGATGCCTTTATCGTCATGGGCGTCGGTAAGGAATGCACCAATGACAGTTTTGGCGAATACTGCGACAATGATGGCAATGCAGTGCTCTGTGTGAGAGACCCGGAAACCAGAAGATGGGTTAAATACGTTTCCCCATGTTCCAACGGATGTATCGTTTCGACCATTCAGAACGATACCGGCGATGCCTACTATGCCGCCTGCATTGATGATGAAATCAATGAAATGAGCCCACTGTGCGATGCGCCGGGCGATAAGATCTACTACTGCGTGAATGATCAGTATGGATCCTATACTTCCAATTATATTTGCGCCGAAGGCATCAACGGAGACATTCCTCTCGTTGCCAACAACATGGCCTACTATGGACAGTACAGTGATTGCGGCAAAGGCATTGTATGCGACGCGAGCATGGAAGTTTGCGCCAATGAAGCCGAAGCCGATTGCAAAGCAGACACCTGCAAGGCCAAAACAGGCAATTCCTATCAGGGCAACGCATGCATCCCCCTGAAAAACAGCGATAAGTCTCGCTGCGGATGCAGCGGAAACGCTGACTGCAACAATGGCTACACATGCAACACGAAGGAAAACAGATGCGTTTCCTCCGGTTCTTCCTCAAATCCGTCCGAATTCACGCTGACATTCCCGAAATCCAATACCTGCGATAGCTTTAAGGAAGTCAACGACCTGGCCAAATGCACCCAGGATTCAGGAAACAAATACCACTACACCCTGAATTTCAATGCCGGCTTTGTCGCCGAAATCGTTGCCAGCAATATTGCCAATGGCTACGGCGGTATTAAGGAACCTACCGATACTATGGCATACGGTATTGATTTCGCCAGCGTTCCGACTGCCAGCAGCATCCAGGTCGAATGGAAACTCGGAACCGACAAACTCGAGCAAAATCAGCTCAAAATCGCTGACAGCAAATCCAAAACCCAGAGCTATACGGCCACAGCCAAGGACGTCGATAAGACGGATACTTTCGAAATGTCCGGTGATGCATCGGAATTCTCGGTACAGCACGCTGGCGGTCCCAATGTCATTTCCATCAAGCGCGTCACGATTAAGACCAGCGGCGGTAATGCTCCATCCGAAGACTGTACTCCCGCTGACTGCATGAAGAGCAGCGAATATCAGGGTAATGCCTGTGTCGACGGTTTCGGCGGAAAAATGTGCGGATGCAACAGCAACAGCGACTGCAAAGCCGGATACAGATGTAATGAAATCGTTGGTCTCTGTGCGCAATCCAGCACAAATGCATGCGATCCCGATAATTGTGCCAAGGCCGGAGCAGAGGAATATGCCGGCAATGCATGCATCGATGACGGAGTCGGCGGAAAAATGTGCGGATGCGGCAAAGACGCTGAATGCAATACCGGATATACCTGCAAAGCAAACAGCTGCGTAAAAGTTCAGGACAGCAGCTCATGCAAGGATGCTGATTGTGCCGCCGCCACCGGCGGAAAATATATCGGAGAAAAATGCGTCAAGGACAGCAATGATCAGATTTCCTGCGGCTGCACAAGCAATTCCGAATGCAAGGACGGCTACCGATGCGTCATTGCCTATATGTACTGCACAATAGATGAAAATGCCTGCGACGCAAGCAAATGTGCAGCAATGAGCAGCTACAGCTATTACGGTAATGCATGCGTCGACAATGGATACGGCGGAAAAATGTGCGGATGCACAAAGGATTCCGAATGCAAAGACGGATTTAAATGCGATACAACTTATAAAGTCTGCGAAGCCGCTGCCACATGCACAAATTCCAAGTGCAAAGCCATGACGGGCGACGATTATATAGGCAATGTCTGTGTCGATGGTTATGGTAGCGAAAAAATGTGCGGATGCATCACCAATTCCGACTGCAAAGACGGATATAAATGCAACCCCACGATGATGATGTGCTACCCAACCAGTAGCAGCTGTGATGCCAGCAAATGCGCAGCCATGGATAATTACTACGGCAGTGCATGCGTCGATAATGGTTCTGGCAGTGAAGTGTGCGGATGCACCAAAAACACTGACTGCAAAGACGGATACACCTGCAATACCACCAAAAAGACTTGCGAAACCAAATGCGTTGCTACCGCATGCAAAGCGATGACCGGCGATGATTACGCAGGCAATGTCTGTGTCGATGGTTATAATGGTAAAGAATGCGGCTGCAACAGCGATTCCGACTGTAAATCCGGATACCACTGCAATGCCACGATGAAGATGTGCGCCATAGACGACGTCTCCTCCTGCAATACCACCGAGTGCAAAGCGGCTACAGGCATTTATTATTTCGGTAATGCATGTGTCGACGACGGATTCGGCGGAAAAATGTGCGGATGCACAAAGAACACCGAATGCAAATCCGGATATAGCTGCAATACCAGTAATGACACCTGCGAACCCGAATCCACATGCACAAATACCAAATGCAAGGCAATGACAGGTGATAATTACACAGGCAATGTCTGCGTCACCAGCTACGACAATAAAAAAGATTGCGGCTGTAACGATAACTCTGACTGCAAATCCGGATATCACTGTAATGCCACGATGAAGATGTGCGTTAAAGATGATAGCTCCTGCAGCGCCACCGAGTGCAAAGCTGCTACAGGCATTTATTACTTCGGCAATGTATGCATCGACGACGGTTATGGCGGGAAAATGTGCGGATGCACAAAGAATTCCGAATGCAATACCGGATATACCTGCGATGTCGATACATGCGTTAACAATTCATGCGATAGTAACTATGATTGCGCAGCCGGATATATCTGTGACAATAATACATGTGTAAAGTCAAGCGGATGCTCAAGTGACTCCGTTTGCCCAGCAGGATATGTCTGCGACAATGGTACATGTGTAACGTCAAGCACATGCTCAAGTAACTCCGGATGCCCAGCAGGATATATCTGCGACAATGGTACATGTGTAAAGCCAAGCGGATGCTCAAGTGACTCCGGGTGCCCTGCAGGATATATCTGCGACAATGGTACATGTAAAAAGCCAAGCGGATGCTCAAGTGACTCCGGGTGCGCAGCCGGATATGTCTGCGACAATGGCACTTGCGTAGAAGCTGCATCCGGAACCAATCCCGTTAAAATCAAGTTTGCCTCAAGTTCTTGCGATGCATTCTTAAAAGACAAGGCAACAGTCGGAGTCAAAACTTGTGAATCTTCAGACTCCAAAAACTACACTATTACGTTTGATAATGGTGTTGTTATGATAATTAAGGCAAATACGTCAGTGAACGGCTCTGTAGCTTTGAAAAATGAAAACGAATCTTATATCGAAATTTCCAATATGAAGGCCTTAAGTACCATAGATTTTTCGATGTCTGTAGGAGTTAAAGGCGCGGGTGTAAATAAGAGTCCTCTGCTCATTACTGATGGAAATGGAAATAAGCAACAAATTTTTGGTGATCCGTCAGTAAACCAAGGCGCGCAAGTGAATCGTCAGTACAAATTAACCGGCAGTGCAAAGAAAATCACCATGAGACATGATCCTGACAGCGAAAAGGACTATAACATTGGTATTCACTCATTCTCTATTACCGCACCGTAATCCGGTCACCTGATATCATCTCATTCAGACACCCCTGCTATCAGACATGATTCAGGGGTGTTTTTTTGTAGTTTTTTCGGTCGAAAAAACTTTAATCTCTCGCCATTTGCCTTTAGTGTATGGCGGTTTTTCAGGGCTTTTGCCCAAATTTCCTCACTTTCGGGTCTGTGACCCCCTATCCTGGATTCAACATGGACACAAACAACGTAAAAATCGACAAAATTGTTGAAGATCTCGAAAAGAAATACACCGGCGACGCCAACCATGATCTTGCCGTCGTCCAGGAATACTGCCGAACACTTCCCCCCTGCGAAGAATCAGCAAAACTCGTCGCTGCGCTCGGCAAATATGCTTCCGAAAAATTTCCCGATGCCGAAGCATTCAAAATCGGCAAAATCGTCGAAGAAGCCATCCAGGAACTCGAAAAGGAATTCAATGGCGATCCCGATCACGACGTCAAAGTGGTTCAGGATTACTGCCAGGCACTCCCCAAAAGCGAAGAGAATTTCAAGGTAGCCATGGCCCTCGGCCAATACGCCGCCATCAAGTATCCCGAGGCCGAAGAAGTCAAAAAATCCAAAGCCGAATTCGAAAAGATGAATGAAGATGCGAAAAAAGTCCGAAAACGCATCGAAGATGTTCAGGAAATGATCAAAGCCGGGGAACTCGACAAAGCCATCGCCGAACTGCGCACCCTGCTCGACGAAAACAAATTCCCCGAAGATGACGAAAAACGCTTCGTTTCCTTCTCGCATCCGTTCGAGGAAATCCTTTTCCAGGCCGTCATCAAGGAAACGCGCCCTATCGTGCGCATCTCGAATCTGACCGAAATGCTCAGTCTGCAGCTGGGCAGCCTTCTCGCCGAAACTGGTAAATTCGACGAAGCCTGCGAAGCCATCGAACGCGCCATCTTCTACAATCCCGTCAGTCCAGCGGCGAATCTGGAACTCGCCAACATCTACGTGCTGCAGAAAAAGTACGAAGATGCCTTCGAACAGCTTCAGAAAGCCTATCCGATCCTGTATTCGCGCCAATTTCTGACGGTCTATTTCTATCTGCTCTCGATCGTGGTTGAAAATGTCGACAAGAACTACCCGCTCGCCGTTGTCTACGCCCACCTGAGCCTCATTTCTGCCGAAAACAGCCCCGCCCAGCAGCTCATCGATCGTCTCGTCAAAGAACACGGCGTCGATCCTGAAAGACCAAGCCTTGAAACCATTAAAAAACTCACAGATGATGCCGCTCTGCCAGCCGGACCCAACCCGGAGATCTACGAACTCGCCGTCGGTGCCGCCCGCCAGTTCAAAGCCTCTCATCCCGATATCGCCAAACAATTCTTTGCCATCGCCTACGAACTAAGCGGCGAGGAATCTCTGCTCAAGGAAATTCGATAACTGCATTCCGCAGGATTTCTTTGGCTGGTGGGGGAAGTCTCCCCCTGAGCCGCTATTTGCAAAAGCACATGCTTTTGCAAATACGCGTTTCCTCAATTCGCAATATAAAATTTGCTGCGTTCTCGCGACTATAGTCGCTCCAACTTGCAAATTTAATTTGCTCATTGGGCTCTGCGATTCGCACCGTTCACAGGACGGTGCGAATCTCGGCCCCCCCTCTGCGGGGGATCATCTCCCGCAACGCCCCCCGTTTTCGAACTCCAAACGATCCGCCTCAGCTCGCAAGGGGCCATTCACTTCGCCTCCCGCGCCAGTCGCCGCTCCGGCTCGTGTCTGGCCGTTGCTCACTGGGCTCCGCGATTCGCACCGTTCGCTGGACGGTGCTCATCTCGGCCCCCCGCAACGCCCCCCAAATATCGAAATCCAAACAATTCGCCTCAGTTCGCAATGGGCCACTCACTTCGCCTCCCGCGCCTGTCGACGCTCCGGTTCGGGACTGGCCGTTGCTCACTGGGCTCTGCGAGTCGCACCGTTCACCGGACGGTGCTC
>JAFRYG010000200.1 GCA_017441205.1 Pseudomonadota bacterium | reverse complement strand
TGCGAGGATCGGAGAGTTGTTCTCTGACGGTCTCAATAAGGCGCTGTAACTGCATATTTCATCCTTGATGCGCAAAGGGACTCACCGTGAGTCAAAGCCTTTTACCAAAGTCAAGGACATTTTTAAATGCGGTAGCCCTGGTTAGCTTATTGAATGTTATTGATATGCCTGTTTGATTATGTTAAAACTAACGTTGGTTGTTGTGGACTGTGTCGTGTTCTGTAGGAGTTTTTGGCATGCGATTTGCCTCCCCCATTTCGTATAATGTTTCTGAAAACCATATAGACGTTTTCCGAATCCAGCGAAGCAGTGATCCTGCAGGGCATGGCAAACTTATTTATACAGACATGTCACGACATGTCTCGACTACTATATTCTGTGGTCGATTCGCACCTATATCCGCCAATTGCCTACGACAATGTCTCTGTGGGACAAGGCGAATTTATTTTGTACAGACGTGTCACGACACGTCTCTAACGATGAATGGAGGTATATATGTCGCGTAAACCATTAATATCCATGATTTTATTTTCGGCTGCATTGTGTTTTGCCGGGTGCGTCGAGGAACGCAATGATCTCGACAATGGTGGATCCTCAGGTGCCGAAACGTCTCCAGGAGTCGGTGGTTCATCTTCTTCCGGTTCGGGAAGCTCTGCCAAGAAGTATGATTTTCTGACGAGTGACTGCGCTGCCATGGGCGGACAGAAGCTTCCGTCCGGAGCTTGTTATATTAAATGCAGTTCAGCAGATGATTGTAATGAGATTAGTGGGACTTCATGTTCCGTATCTCATGGATGGGCGCAAAATTATTGTGAACCATCGAAATCAATTTGTTCCAGAGCGACTGGATTCCATGGCGGCTCCGGCCTTTGCCTCCTTTCATGTAATGGTGAGTCGGATACGACTTCTTGTCCTTCCAATTATAGATGCGTTTATAATTATGCAGACCATGAATACTATTGCAATATGGATACTTCGTCCGGAGGCGGTGGCGGCGGGTATTGTAAAGAGCATGGCTGCGGCGGCATCTTTTGTTCCGGCAAATGCATCGGCTGTCCAGGGTGCTGATTATATGAGCTTTGCGCTTTTAGCTTTTAACTTTGAGTGAGCTTATAGCTTTGCGCTTTGAGTGAGCTTATAGCTTTGCGCTTTGAGCTTATCGCTTTTAGAAGTGGTCAGTAATTATCCGATGATTTAGCAAGTGCCTGGGTGATTGCTTAACTTTCGCCCCATACATATCCGTATTGGTCAACCAGAGCACAAAAAAAGCGCACGACGTATTGGCCTTTTTTGCCAATAGGCGTGCGCAAAAGCGCATATGCCGCAGGCATAGCGCGAATGGCATGGGCGTATCGGCCGAAGGCCGACAGCCCTGCCCCACAATACAAACTAACGAATTAATCGAGTTTATGGATGACCAAACCGCTGCGGAGTTTGGGTTCGAACCAGGTGGCTTTGGGCGGCATGATTTTGCCCGAATCCGCAATATCCATGATTTGCTTCATCGTGACCGGATAGAGAGCCAGGGCCATCTTCATCTCGCCGGAATCGACGCGGCGCTTGAGTTCGCCGAGTCCGCGCAGGCCGCCGACGAAATCGATGCGTTTGTCTTTGCGCAGGTCCTTGATGCCGAGGATTTCGTCCAGAATCAGGCGCGACGAAATGCTGACGTCGAGCACGCCGATGGGATCCGCATCGTCGAAAGTGCCGGCTTTGGCCTTGAGGCTGTACCATTTGCCTTCGAGATACAGCGAGAATTCGTGGAGGGCTTTGGGGCGATACTCATCGGCACCCTTGCATTCGACGGTGAAATTCTTTTCGAGGGCCTTGAGGAATTCTGCGGCGGACAGGCCGTTGAGGTCCTTGACGACGCGGTTGTAGTCGAGGATCGTGAGCTGACTGGCCTGGAAGCAAACGGCCATAAAATAGTTGTATTCTTCGTCGCCGCGGTGATTGGGATTGGCCTTGGCTTTTTCGGCACCGACGAGAGCGGCTGCGGCACTGCGGTGATGACCGTCGGCGATGTAAAGTGACGGCATTTTGGCGAATTCAGCCGTGATGGTTGCAATGTCCCTGGGATCCTTGACGAGCCAGAGTTTGTGGCCAAAACCGTCGATCGGGGCGATGAAATCGTATTCCGGGGTCGTCGCGGCATAGCGGTTGAGCAGGTCGTTGAGGACGGCGTTGTCGGGATAGGCAAAGAAAACCGGTTCGATGTTGGCGTTGTTGACGCGGACGTGTTTCATGCGGTCTTCTTCTTTGTCGGCGCGAGTGAGCTCGTGTTTTTTTATCACGCCGTTGAGATAATCCGCGACATAGGCGCCGACGACGAGGCCGTACTGGGTCTTGCCGTTCATGGTCTGGGCATAGATGTAGTACATTTCCTGGTCATCCTGCACAAGCCAGCCTTTGTCCTGGAACATCTGGAAATGCTGTGCTGCGCTTTCGTAGACGCGCGGATCGTATTCGCTGGTTCCGGGTTCGAAGTTAATTTCGGGCTTGATGATGTGGTAGAGCGACATTTCGTTGTCGCCGGCTTCGGCGCGCGCTTCCTCGGAATCGAGGACGTCGTAGGGACGGCTTTCGACTTTTTCGACGAGATCTTTGGGGGGACGGATGCCTTTGAACGGTTTGATGGTGGCCATGATTTATCCTGTGATAAGAGCTTGGAGCTTGGAGTATAAATATAGATTGCTTTGCTCGTCCGTATAGGACGCTGCATCATGTAAGGATGTGTTTTGGGGAGGGGGCGGTGGCCCCCTGCGCTGCTATTTGCGCTGCAAATACGCAGCTACCCCCACTGCACCCCCGAACATGCGATAAGAGAAGCGCGGCTTTTCCGGGGGGTGCGGGGAAGCTGGCTTCCCCGAAAAGAAAACTCCCACTAAAAGCGCGGGCAGCCGGATAGCTGCCCGTATTAATGAGATACGGTTAAAACCGTCTGTTACTTGTTGACCTGGAATTTGGTGCAGCCGTCTTTGAAGAAGGCGACGATCTGTTTGGCAGCGGCAATACCGGCATTGATGTTGGCTTCGGCAGTCTGGGCACCCATTTTCTTCGGGGTGGCAAAGTAACGGCCTTCGAAAGCCTTGAAAGCATCGGCATTGTCTGGGGCGACGTCGGTCAGATACATCAAATCGGTGCGTTCAGCCATGAGTGCAGCGAGTTCTTCTTCGTTGATGACTTCCTTGCGAGCGGTATTGACGAGGATGCCGCCTTTCTTCATGCTGCCGACGAGTGCTTTACCGATGGATTTTTTGGTTTCGGCGGTGGCAGGAATGTGGAGGCTGACGATATCGCACATTTTGAAGAGATCATCCTGGCTGTCGACGGCGTGCACACCAGCAGCTTCGATGGCATCTTTCGGGCAGAATGCATCGTATGCATAGACATCCATGCCGAAACCTTTGGCGATGCGGGCGACATTGCGGCCGACATTGCCAAAAGCGAGTATGCCGAGTTTTTTGCCGAGGAGCTCGGTGCCGGCAGCGCCGGTGTAGAATTTGCGGATGCCCATGACGAGCATGCCGAAAACGAGTTCTGCGACGGCATTGGAATTCTGGCCCGGGGTGTTCATCACGACGACTTTGTGGGCCGTTGCGGCATCCAGATCGACGTTGTCATAGCCGGCACCGGCGCGGACGACGATCTTGCATTGCTTTGCTGCATCCAAGACTTCGGCAGTCACTTTATCGGAGCGGATAATGAGGGCATCGGCATCAGCAACAGCATCGAGGAGCTGCTGTTTGTCAGTGTATTTTTCGAGCAGCGCAAGTTCGTGACCGGCGGCTTCGATTTCTTTGCGGATGCCCTCAACTGCAACTGCGGCGAACGGTTTTTCTGTAGCAACGAGTACTTTCATTTCTAAACTCCTCAAAATGAGACAACGTTTTGAGCGGACGACAGAACCGACATGAACTCTGCGGACTCAAAACAGGATAAATATGGTTAAAGCCCGTGTTTGTTCGTTCATCGCATCGAATTTTCTGCGGTATACAAAAAATGAGCGGGATATCGAACAGACGACGGACTGTTTTCAAAACTCGGGTGCAGATTATATGCTGTTGCGATCGGAACGTAAACCCTTAAAAATCGCGCAAATCGAGGCGTAGTGTGGGTTTTGGGGATTTTGGGTGGGTGTTTGTCGCACATGGTAGGATGTGTCGATTTTTTTGAAAAAAGAATTTGACAGAAAGGATTGCAGCGCGTATAAGGCCGCCTCGTTCGACGGGTTCCGATTGGGAATCGGTAGAGAATTGAAAACAGAAGAGAAGAAAGCGATAGAGAGAAATGGGCGAATGAATGAGAATTCATTCGAATGAAATCAAGTGCCTGAGTCATTAACGCCGCGTTAATGATTCGACTTTCTGGTGAATCCAAGAAGAAATTCTGCTCCGAAGGAGTGGGATGGAATGGATAAGCTATAAAGGGCACACGGTGGATGCCTTGGCGCTGAGAGGCGATGAAAGACGTAGCAGACTGCGATAAGCTTCGGCGAGTTGTCAAACGA
>JAFRYG010000199.1 GCA_017441205.1 Pseudomonadota bacterium | reverse complement strand
CCTGCGGCATACGGCGCATCAATGTGCAGCTGTATTACATTCGGGCGGTCACACAGGGACAGTCCATACATGATTTCTCTACAATGCGTGTAAAATGCAGATATTTCTCTATTTACAAGGATCTATTTTGGTCATTGTATCATCATAATAATCCCAATAGCATTTTTCATAGCAGTCACCCTCATCGTGGCAGGCTTGTTTACAGTCTTCTTCATCGAAATCCATATTATGAGCGATGCAATTATCAAAACATTGTTCATCATATGTGTCATCATCACAAACGCATTTCAGGGCGTCTGAAGTTAATGCAAAATTATATATATCACTCCTGGCCGGGTTCCAGCCATTTTCAGGGCACGTACGATGTTTGTAATAAATATCATACATACACGAACCGTCTTTGCAGAGTGCATGCTGAGAACAACGTGTATCGCCGCAGGTACATCCTTCAGATTGAATACATCTTAAACCGGTCGGCTTTTTTCCAATCTCACATACATATTCAACGATATGATCAGGCGTTACGCCGATATCGTTGCATGCTTTTCTCAAATTGCATTCAGGCTCTCTTGGAGTAACAACTTTACTCCAATAATTTTCACAATAAGATGGAGAGGGATCTATCTCGTATCCTGTATCATCCAAATCAACATATTTCAGTGCTGAGGGTAATACTGACAAATCAGACCGAACCATATATTTTAAATTTTCAGGTAATTTCGCACCGCATTTTTGGATATACGGTTCCCTAATCACATTTTCGTAGGGAAGATATTTTTCACGACTTGCGATATCCTCATCGAGGTTACTAACATCATAAAGGTCGACAAATTCATCGCCAACAGATTTGGATGCAAGATGCAATTCAGACATCTCTTCATTTATATAATCCCAGCCATCAAGGTCATGCCCATCTGCATTAATATCAGAAAAAGGATATTGGCGTCCATCACCTGTTTTGCAACCTTCAGAACGCTTGCAGATATAGTCATAGTGATATTCTTCATTGCATCCTTCTTGAAAGTAGTATCTGACGCACTCGAACTCACCGTAATGATTGGATGCGACAGCACCTTTATCAATATATCCTTTCTCCGGAAATGCACCGCAAAAGCATGTATCTTTTATGCATACACTATTTTTAGCACAGAATCCGTCCCCGCAAGGGCAGTTTCCGTCGATGCAAAGTTCTGCTTTTTCTTTGGCTGTATCTTTATTTTGCGTTTTCCCTGTGGAAGTGTCTGAAGCGATATCATTTGATGTGGCAGCAACTTGAATTTCTTGCTTTTTCATGCAGGAAATGCCTGTGGCCACCAAACAAATGAGTGAAATGCAAGCAAGCAGATTGATATGTTTTTGCATGGTAATCCTCAAGTATCCTTTGCGCATTCGCTGTTTAAACATTGCCAATTTACATATCGACATTGACTCTGCTCGTCAATGGCTTCTGGGCAGCTATCGATTCTACCGGGGTTCCCTCAAACATTCCTTCTGTTTTACCGTACGGTACGTGCCAGGCCCCCGGATAATGGCTGAATCTCGCCGCATGATAAAACATGTGATACATGTTTCTGACATTGGATGTATCCCAATTATCCAAAGGCTGATTAAAGGAGGCTGTTTCAGAAAACATGCGCGCCATGTTCTGAACATTGGTTACATTCCATTTGTCCAGGGGCTGATCAAACATTTTAGCCCCCATAAACATTCCCTGCATATTTGTGACACCTGAAATATTCCAATCCTGCAATGGCTGATTAAATGCTTCGGTGTACGCAAACATGTTTTCCATTTCCTGTACACTGGATACATTCCAGTTGCCGATCGGCTGATTGAAAGCGGCTGCGCCTTCAAATAAATGATTCATTCTTTCAACTTTCGAAACGTCCCACTTTTCCAATGGCTGATTAAAACTTTTTGCATTATAAAACATATATGTCATCGAGTTTACGTTTGAAACATCCCACGATTCCAGCGGCTGATTAAAAACAGGGTTATCTGCGAACATGCTGTCCACTGATTCCACTTTGGATACATTCCATTTATCCAGTGGCTGATTGAATGATCGAGCACCGGAGAACATACTGTTCATCGTCAATGCATTCGAAACATTCCAGTGATTGAGGGGCTGATTAAAAGCTGCCGCACCCGAAAACATCTGGTTCATTGCCTGAACCCCGGATACATTCCATTGTTCCAGCGGCTGATTAAATGAAGCAGCTTCGGCGAACATCAGGGACATATTCCGAACATGGGACACATCCCATTTATCCAGGGGCTGATTGAATGATTTGGCACCCCAAAACATTTCTTCCATATCTATGACATTGGACACGTTCCATGCATTCAGGGGCTGATTAAACATCTGTGCGCCCGAGAACATCTCCCGCATGAACTGTACATTTTCGACATTCCATTTTGCCAAAGGCCGATCGAAGGAACGCGCATCCATGAACATGCCGCTCATATTTGAAACATGAGATACATCCCAGTGCTCCATTGGCTGATCGAATAAATATGCGTTGGCGAACATGTAACTCATATCTTCGACCCGGCTCAAATCAGGTGCTTTTTGGGGGAGTGAATTGAGGTTCATACATCCGGCTGCGAACCAGGACATACTTTTCCAGGCAAGACTTCCCCAGTCATCGATTGAAATGATGGCTTCAGCTGCCGAATCCTTCTCGCCATTGGGAATGCTGCACTGTGAAACATCCTCCGGGCAGGAACGCGTGCAAAGTACCAAAGAGGGAATCTCTCCTCGCAGCCAGATAGTATAATTTCCACTGTGCCGTTTGTAGATACATTTTTGGTCACGATTCAATCCCACATATTCATATACCCCATCTCCGCCGCAATCCAAATCATACAGAACGGCATCATGAGCGTTGGGATTCAAATGAATCAGAATCTCAATATGATCACCTTCACCATTAAAATCAGTTGAAATGGTGTATTTAAATGGGGCCGCTGAAGCAAAAGCAGAACGTTCCGCCTGGGCTTGTCCGGAACTCGTTGTCACTGATTCTGATGCGGGATTTGCTTTTTCATCTTTCTTGTTTGAACATCCCGAAAGTGTCAAAAGACACAACAGAAATAACACATAGCGGTAATTACAAATCATATGATTATTCATGTTCTCTGCCAGTTTTCCCATCCGTATATACCTGATAAACCTTCCCGCAAAGCAGCATTCACTACGACTTAAAGCGTTGCCCTGCGAGTCATAATAGTCCAGAAAGCATAAATAATTCAATTCATTGAGTGGGTTCCGTTAATAATATTTGCGCAACGGCAATAAAAAGCCGCCGCGTATCGCAGATAGCGGCGGCACGAAGGCGTATGTTTTGGGGGGCGAGCGCAGCCGGCCCCAAAACAAAGCATTCGGCGCAGGGCGTATGGGCTGCAGGCCCATAGCCTGCGCGCTGGCACAGGCTCAAAAATGCACTGATATGTTTTCAGTTCGCGCAGCGATTCGAAATGCAGCGAGCGCCGCCGCAGTCACCGTCGCTGTAGCATTTGCCATCCGGGGCATTGGCGCATTTATTGTTGTGGCATGCAGCGCCTGCGCAGTCGCTGTTGCTGTAGCATTTTCCGCCTGCAGCTGTTGCGCAGACATTGTTGTGGCATGCGGCACCTCCGCAGTCGCTGTCGCTGTAGCATTTGCCGCCTGCTGCGGAACATTTGTTGTTGCGGCAGCTTCCGCCCTTGCAGTCGCTGTCACTGTAGCATTTGCCGTCCGGACTATTGGCGCAGACGTTGTTGTGGCATGCGGCGCCTCCGCAGTCGCCATCGCTGTAGCATTTGCCTCCGGCAGCATTTGCACAGATATTGTTATGGCATGCGACACCGCCACCGCAGTCGCTGTCGCTGTAGCATTTGCCGTCCGCAAAAGCGTCCGCTGCGAAGCATGAGGTTAACAGACAGATTCCCATTATCAGCAATACGTTTTTTAACATGGCTTTATGACTCATTGTTATCAGGCCGGTATGATGGCGGCATGTGTAATTCCCCCGCCAAAGAACATTATAATGATAGCATAAATTGTACCGTAAGGCATGAGATTTAAAAGGATGCTGCGTATTCCTGGATGATGATCGATTATTCCGGTATTGTTGGTTTACCGGAACATAGGGAATCACTCCGTTTTTTCTGTTTCGTAATGTATATGTTCTTTTCTTGCTCTCCCCGATAATACAATCCAAAGTACAAAGGACAGGCAGAATGTGGACAATCCGATCCACGGGCTCCATGATGAGGGCAGATTCAGACCGATTTTGGCGATACAGATATAGGATACACATACCGACGTCATGAAGCAGGCCGGGATGAGCGTGAAGAGGTGACAGAAATTGTTTTTATGGAATAGAAAGACCGTGGCGGCCCAGAGGGTAAAGCAGGCGAGTGTTTGATTTGCCCATCCAAAATAGCGCCAGATAATGTTGAATCCGTCTTCGTTGGCAATATTGAACCACAGCAGTGCGCCGGCGATGACGAACAGTGGAACGGCAAGGAGCAGACGGTTTTGGATGGGATGCTGATCGAGGTGGAAGAAATCGGCCAGAATCATGCGTGAACTTCGAAATGCGGTATCGCCGCTTGTGATTGGGGCAGCCACGACGCCGAGAATGGCGAGCAGTCCGCCGATGGTGCCGAGCCAGCCGGAGGATACAGCGGTGACGACGGTTGGAGCTGCAGCTGAAGTGCTGGCCCCCACTTCGGCTGCGCCGCCATCAAAAAAGAAATACGATGAAACGGCAGCCCAGATGAGGGCAACGATACCTTCTGTGATCATGGAACCGTAAAAAATCGGCCGTCCATATTTTTCGTTGGCGATGCAGCGCGCCATCATCGGACTTTGGGTGCCATGAAAACCGCTGATCGCACCGCACGCAATGGTAATGAAGAGGCAGGGGAAAATGGGCGTTTCTGCGGAGGTGCGATTGCCGAGATCATCCCAGATTTCGGGCAGGGACGGCCATTTGATAAACAAACACGCGGCAAGGGCTGCAGCCATAATGAGCATTGAGATGGCAAAGACAGGATATATTCTGCCGATAACCTTATCGATGGGAAGGAGTGTGGCAACAATATAATATAAAAATATGCCCAGTACCCAAATCATAGTGGCAGTCTGGGTACCGCCGGTCATATTTCCCAGTATCAATGCCGGGCTGTACACAAACACGGTTCCGACCAGCAACAATAGAAGGATGGAAAACACGAGCATGACTTTTTTGACATTTTTGCCGAGGTAAATGCCGACGAGTTCGGGCAGTCCTACGCCGCCATTGCGGATCGAGAGCATGCCGCACAAATAGTCGTGTACTGCTCCTGCAAAAATACATCCCAGGACGATCCATAAGTAGGATGAAGGACCGAACTTGGCCCCCATGATCGCTCCGAAAATCGGCCCCGTACCGGCAATATTCAAAAACTGGATCATAAAGACTTTCCAGTTTGGCATTTGAATATAATCCATGCCGTCTGCTTTTGATGCTGCGGGGGTGGGGCGGTTGATATCGGGGGCAAATACTTTTTCGATAATTCTGCCGTAGATAAAATAACCGGCGATCAGGGCTGCCAAACTGATGATGAAAGAAATCATGGTGTATGTCTTTTGGTTAGAATTGAATGTATGAAGAGGCTGTTATGAATCGAAGCAATCCGGGGTTATTTTTTTCTGGTTACTCCGTCTCCGTAAATGGTCGTCCAGTCGTTTTTCATCGAAATCGGTATCCATCCGTTTTCTTCGCACATTTTTGACATTTTGTCTGCCTTTGCCTGATTTCCATTCTCCCGTTCGAGATCGTCGGCCAGAAGCATAAAGGCTCTGCTTGGATGGGGATTATTCGAAATGACATATTCGGCCATGCTGGCATCTCCTGTACTGTTGCCAAAAGACAGTATTGGCTGCTTGCCGATTTCCTGTGCGATCACGGCGACTTTATTCATTTTTAAATTCTTTACAATAAAACCGCCGCCGCGAATCAGCTTATCATCTGTTTTATAGACATAGTGCAGGTTATCGCGATTCAAATCATCCGTTTGAGGCTGTCCCGACGCGACGATAGTACCATCTGAGCCGATGATCTGATATTCCGGAATATTCAGAATGCTTGCAGATGCTGCGCGGACCTGGAGTCTGTCTGTTCCGCTGACGATATAAACAGTAAATGCGTTTGCCTGAAGGTATTTTATGACTTCCAGCATCGGCTTGTAGTAGGCCTGCCCACGCTTCATACCGTCGTAGCCGGGAGCCGGCTGGTCAATGAAATGACGAACGTATCGGGTGAATTCCGGAATGGTCATGCCGGCAAATACTTCCATGTAGGCGATTTGGTGTTCGACATCCAGACCATCGGGAACCGTCCCGGTTTCATTGACCTGGACTATTTTATTTGCAACTTCTATTTGTTTCGGAGTTGCCTTATCTTTATAGGTTGGGTCCTCCAATACGCGATAAACATATAAATTATAATCGAGATAGTTGGGGTCTGTCTCGCAGAGCAGGGTGCCGTCCAGATCAAACACGGCCAAACGGTCTTCTGCCGGAACAAAATCCTTGCCGGGGGTCGTGATCATTTCCATATATGAGATCAATGCTTTTTTTGATTCTGCATCCGGCTGCCAGAGGGACAGTGCTTCTTCGGCAGGAATTTGCGCAATCTTTGGCTGTTCCTGGTTATCCGGCAAAGCATGATTTGCGCATGTCAGGGTGAGGGTGCTGCAGACGATACCTGCCTGACAGGTTTCTGTCTGGCATATACAGCGATCATTCTGCCATATTCCGCTGCTGTACTCGCAGGCGCTGACAATATTCACCTGTTTGGCGGTGCCTGCGCATCCGGCGGCAAACAAGCAAACAAACGACACTGAGAACAATACTTTCGGGCACATGATTTTGCTCACGACACAATCCTTTCTCATATCGGATAAATGATGTGTGACAGAACAGTTCGAAATGGACAGTCTGTATCTCTTGTTCAATGTATCATAAATTGTCGATTTTTGTCCCGACATAAATTTGCAGATCCGTCGGACGGACTAAAATCATTGCCTGCGATGTGCTGTAGGGATAAAATGCATCCTTTTTTCTGCACCGGAGGAGCGTGGCAATGGGCAGTGTATTGAACAGACAAGTTGATTCTTCTGCGGAAAATCTTTCCCTTCGTGCCATTGCCATGCTCGGAATCATGCTTCACAATTTCTGTCACTGGCTGCCTGGAATCGTGGATGAAAATGAGTTTGAATTTCACGCCGGCAATTTCGAAAACCTTCAGACAGCTCTTTTCAATCCGGATAGTTCGATTCTGCTGCATTTGTTTTCCTATTTTGGACATTATGGCGTTTCTGTTTTCGTATTTCTGAGCGGTTATGGGATCGTCCTGAAATACGAGCAGCGCGATAAAAAATGCAATTGCTCCGTGATTCAATATACAAAATACTATTATCTTAAGCTGCTCAAATTGCTCGTTCCCGGATATGTCATTATGCTTCTGTGGCGGCTGAGTGATTATTTTAAATACAATGATCCGATGATTAACCCTGATCATATCGTCGCCCAGATTTTGATGTATATTAATTTTTATCCCAATCCCGGAGATATTATCTATCCTGGTCCTTATTGGTTTTTGGGAATGCTGCTGCAGCTGTATTTGATCTACCGGATTGCCATTTATAAAAGGCACTGGTGTCTTCCTGTCGTTCTGATGGTTCTGTGTACCGGAATACAGTTTTTCTTTTTGCCCGACAGTTCGCTGCTGATATGGATGAAATACAATTTTATCGGAAGTATGCTGCCGTTTGGACTCGGCGTCCTCTATGCGAGGCATAAACTGCAAAAGCCGCATGATATATCTGATGATGGGCAATCCCGGAACGATGGCTCAGAGTCCGGAGAATATCGACAGCAGCATGAAAACTGTTCGTCGATTCATCGGATCTGGGAGGGCCGGTTCTCTCATATAAACAGACTTTATCAAAACTTTCCAAAATCTGTTTTGTGGATTGAATTACTATTGTCGCTGGCACTGGTTTATATAACCGGAATGAACATGTACAGCTGGATCCTGACGCCGGTATTTGCCATCACAGCCGGTTTGTGTTTCGTTCGGATCCTTCCGGATTGTATTGTCAATAAACTAAAATATATTGGTACGATATCCGCAGGTCTGTTTATCATTCATCCCGTCGTCAGAAGCGGTTTTGTCTATCGAGCTCAACAGGGTGACATCATTTACGGTCTGAGTATGTATTTGTTCGTCTCCTTTGCCGGGGCAATCGTTTTGTATTTTGTATGGAAATATTTATTGCCGCATATAAAACAGAAAAATAACTTGGGATAAACGTGTGCGGGCGGGTGGTTTAATGTGCTATATGTGGTTGTTTGTGCGCCTGAAATCAAGTATTTGCGCTGTTTTTTTTGTTGTTCAAGTCGTTCAAAAAGCCCTATAACGCATGAGCGTTCTTTTTGGCGCATGTGCGCGTTTATCCCTTTTTCCCAGGAGCAAAGATCATGAACGATACTTTTGACCATATCATTATTAACGGTCGTCCCGGCGGCGGTAAGTCCGAACTTATTGATTTTATTCTGAAAACCCCGCTCGACAAACGCCGCGAACTGTTCCATATCGGCGATATCGTTTTCGAAGATGATTTCATCTGGCTGTGGGAAAAATTCCAGGAGGATGACCTTTGGGAAGAACTGGGCCGTGAACGTCTCTATTCGCGTCGTCACCCGCTCGGGTACGTTCAGTTTGACGATCAGAACAGCCCCCATCCTCTGCTCGATCTTTGCTGCAAAAAATTCAACCTCGCCATTAAAAAGAAATATCTCAGCAAACCCGATTTCTACAACGATCACACTGTATTTATCGAATTCGCACGCGGTATGGCAGACGGCGGCTATCGCCATGTCTATGACATCCTCGATGACGAAATCCTCAAACGTTCGGCTATTCTCTATATCAAAGTTTCTTATGCGGAATCGCGCCGCAAGAACGAAGCTCGCTATCAGGAATCCCTCAAGGGTTCGATTTTGTCCCATTCCTGCCCGGACGAGACGCTCGTTCGCTTCAGCTCCGAAGATGACTGGGAAGAACTGAGCGGCGGAAAGGAATGCGGATTCATCGATATCCGCGGCATCCAGGTTCCGTTCGTGACGATGCCCAATGAGCCCGAGCTCAAATCCGGTCCCGAACTGGATGCTCGCTATAGCCGTGCTCTGACCCTGTTGAAGGGACTGGTTAAGTAATCAGTTCTTTGATCATTTGAAAGCCTCCGGTTTCGGAGGCTTTTTTTGTGCGATTTTGGATCGTTGCCTGAATTGGGGTATGAATAAAGCTGTGGGAGTGGATTCCCGTGGGAATGCATTTTCACCCCCGGATGCCGTCTGGTACTGCGCATTCATGGATGAAATAATATCAAGGAATTGAGTGCTTTATGCGTAAGTTGTTGTTTGTATTATTAATGTGCCAGTTTGCTGGCTGTGCTTCGGTTCCGGAACCTCAGCCCGAATCTCCGGCAAGTGATGCGTCTGCTGCATCAGCTCCCGATGATCAGACGATGATGATTCCGGACAATGCGCTAAAATCCGCCGGCGGATATGCATACGTCTTTTTGAAGCAGGGAACCGGTGTAAAACCAAAGCATACGGATGCGGTCAAGGTGCATCTTCGCGTTCTGAACCTCGAAGGGACTGTCGTCGACGAGGATACGGCATCACTCGCCATGGCACATTCCACACCGTTTATCGAAGAAATGCTCGCGCTGATGGATGTTGGTTCCAGTATTCGTGTCTGGGGAGAATCGAAGGATCGCATCTGGGATATCGATTTGCTCGAAATCGATCAATCCTTTCAGGCTCCGCCGGATGCGGCTGCACCTCCTGAAGATGCTTTAAAACTCGAAGGCATTGATGGCGTCGAAGGCGTTCGCTGGCGCATCGTCGAACCGGGACACGGTGATAATGCAGTATCCGGACAGGCTTTGCGTATTCAGGCTTCGCGCTGGAAATCCGACGGAGAAATCCTCGAAAGCAATCGCGCGAGCCAGGGCATGGTGGTGTTTTTGAATGAACAGAATGCACAGCTCGATCCGATTCATTACGCCATTCTGCATCAGATGAATGAAGGCGCGCATGCGCGAATCTGGATTCCTGCTGCACTTCTCGAATCCGATTTCGATATGGTCGAGGATTTGTGGTTTGCCCAGCATCTGGCCAGACTCGATACGCCGAAAGATTTGACCGCACCGGAGGATGCTCAGCATATTGCCGAGGGCGCATCACTCCGTCTGCTCAATGAATCCGCAGAATCCGTGCTCGTTCCGTCTGAAATTGCAGAAATTGAGCTGAATTGCTGGAACGGTGCAACGGGCGAACTGGTCGATTCGAGTTATCTGCGCGGAAGGCATGAACAAATGGAAATCAAGCCGGAACTCGGTGTCTGGTTCGATATCATGCAGCATATAGCTCCCGGCCATGAGTTTATGGCCTGGATCAAAGCCACTGCACTTCCCGAATCGGTCGGCATGGATTTGGTTTGCTATGGCCATGTTTTTAACCGGATAACAGAATCCGGGACGAATCATTCTCACTCCGATGCATCCCCTGACAGTCGTCCCGATGATCAGCCAAAAGACAAGTAAATCATGAACCATACCGAATTAACCCGCATTATTCAGAGACTGTCGTTCGATTTGATCGATGCGCGCCTGGATCAGATTACCGATGGTGACAACCGTCTTCAGCTTGCATTCAAACGGTATATGGATGATGAGGATGAACGGCGGAGATTCTTTCTGATCATCGACTTTCTGCCTTCGCATCTGGACATCTATCCAACGACGCATCCCAAAAAAGCTCCGGCGCAGCCGCAGGCATTCACAATGCTCCTGCGCAAGTACATTGGGAATCAGATGCTGACCGGGATGCGCATAGCCGAAGATGATCGCATCGTGACCTTCGATTTCGGTTATGACGAAACGACGTACTATGCGCTGATCGTCGAGCTTACGGGCCGATCCCCGAAGGTATTTCTCATCGAAAGCGATTCACAAAAAATTCTTGGGTGCATCGGAAAGAATGAAGATCGCGGTGTTCACGATATTTACTTTCGCCCGCAGTCCAATGGCCTCCATGATGGCGAGGATCGGTTCAGGGATGTTCCCCGGGAAGATATCTATCAGGTTCTGGATGGGGAGTTTTCGGCGCGCGATGCCAAAGAAAGGACTGAATCACTCAGAACGCATGCGCTCAAACGCGTCAATCGATCGCTGTCAAAGACGGTACGTCTGACTGAAACGCTGAGCCGGGATCTTTATAAAGCCGAAGCCGCAGAACTCGAGCGCCTCGAAGCGGATTTGCTCAACGCCTATGCATATCAGCTCAAGCAGGGAATGCATTCGGTGGATTTGCCGGATTTCGAGACCGGACAGCCCATGCGGATTTCGCTCGATCCCGCGCTTTCCATTCGGGAGAACATCGAAAAGCGGTATGCGCATGCCAAACGCATGATCAAGTCGCGGGCTCAGATCCAGTCCCGACTTGCCAGTGCACAGGAACGCAAAGGTGTGCTTGAGGATCTCCGCCAGAAGCTGGACAAGGCCAACGATGCCTCCATCATTCTTGAACTTTCTCCCGAAATCGATGCTGCTTGTGCTCCGGACGAAAAGAATCGCGCCAATGCGCCACAGAAATCCAAATCTGCAGTTAAAGTCAGTGTTCACAAACCTTACAAAACATTCAAATCGGCGGATGGCACGCTCATTTTGGTCGGCAAATCGGCAAAAGATAACGATGATCTGACGTTTCATCACACGCGTGGCAACGATACCTGGCTGCATGTCAGCGGCATGCCCGGCTCTCATGTCGTGGTAAAATCCGCCGAACCTTCTCAGGAAACGCTCATCGATGCTGCACTTCTGGCGATGCACTACTCAAAGCTGGCACGAGCGGATCGCGTCGAGGTGCATGTGACTCAGGTCAAATACGTTCGAAAGCCCAAAGGTGCCCCCGACGGCAAAGTAGAAATCCGCGGCGAGCGCGCAATTCTGGCTCGTGCGTCCGAAAAAAGACTCGCCAGACTGATGCAGACGGAATGTTAGGTGTGGTTTGTTTAGGGGGGCGCCTTGTGCCTCTGGCACTACGGCTGCCTCGCGTCTGCTATTGCCTGCGGCAATACGCCGCCGCCCATGGTCTGGAAAAATTCCGGCCGATGAAAATCCGGCCTTTCGGTTCGAATCGGAAATGCACTCAAGTAATGCGGAATTTGTGCATTTGATGCGCATTTATAGAGATTTCCGCAGATAAGATCGTCTGGCCCAAGTCCAATCAGGGATCTGGGAATTTCGATGCTGATCATCCAATGCAGAGTAACGGATCCCGATTCGGGAGGGATCAGGACTCTGCGCCTGAAAAGATCGTACTGTTCCCGGGCAAACTGGCGGCGCGGGGCGCGGCTTTGCCCAAATTCCGCAAGACAAAATCCGGCGCTGTTGCATTCGAAGTTGTAGTAACCGCCGTGTGCGGGGCTGTTCAAGAATATTTCGGCACAACTGTCCTGCCAGCAGGGCTGGCCATTTTGATGGCATTCGCAGCGAAAGCATTCGGCAGGTTCGCGGACTTCGAAGCAAAAATTCAGGCAATCCGGGCTGAAATCACAGTTCACGGTAACACTGGGAATGGCTTCGGCCTGCGGCCATTGAGGATTGGGGTGTAAAGTGTAGTTTTGGATCATTTTTTCAGGTGGGTCATTACTCATCGCGGCGATTGAGTGATTTGTTGGACTTTGTACTGTCAGAATGCTGATTAGTTCAGCTTTTGGTGGCTGGTGTTTTTAGTCATGAGTTGCTGCAAATACTCACCATGCTGTTTCTGACGGTTGGAAATTATGAAGTTTGGATCTGCAATTGACTTTGGATGTCATAATTGACTTTCAGCTTCCGACGAATAATGCATTTCGTCAATAGGTAACTGCCTTGCTCTGTGCTCTGTTCTTTGAACTTTGAAAATGCATTTACAGCTTTAAGCTCTGAGCTTTAAGCTCAGAGTTGCAAATATTCTCGAACAAAACATCCACATTCGTATAACAGATTCATTTATTTTTTTTTCTGTCATTTTTTTTGTCCTTTTTTTGTCGAAAACCCCAATACAGGGGATGGGTTCCGAGAGGGGCTGATTTCTGCAAGTCAGATTGCGGAATAAATAACAGCTGTTCATGGATGTTCATGATCTGACGAGATCGGAATGATTCGCGTTCAGACTGGCGCCACGCAAGGTCATGGTGCGGCGAAGCTTGCCGAAACTGAATTTTTTCAGTGATTCTAGGCGAGTCGGCCGTAGTGTGCCCAGGCTGGGAACCTGGTGGCGGCGGCGGGTCGGGAGGGGGCCCAATGATGGTTAAGCGAAGAACTGCGTCCATTTTCAGCGATTTCGGGCGCAGTAATGCTTGTAAGGCTGAAAAGCAAAGAACTGCTTAGTGCTTGCAATGCTGTTTAGTGGAATATTTGTATGTTTTCGCCGCAGCGGGGGATTTGCTGCCCAGCTCACAAAAAGCATGCAGTGCGTATGGTGCAGCCATAGCACTGCAGGGCGGCCGTATGCCTTTGGGGCATAGGCCGCGTTCCCAAAAACAAAAAACCTTAGTCTTCATCCTGTGACGTAATGAGCAGGGCACCCATGAGCCTGGGATCGGGATGAATTTCGGATTCAGGCCACTGTTCATCGATTTCGCTTTTGAGCTGATGTGCAAAGCGAATCAGGGCAGTTCGCGTCGACTCGTTGAGCGAGGATCGGAAGAGAGACAGAATGGCATCCGGGGAGACTGCATCGATGACGGATTGACGATCCGGCAGGTCATCGACGGAAAAAACGCCCCAGGGTTCTGGATATGTCAGTGATCGCCGAGTCAGGAAAGTGATGGCGACGTTGTCGAAATTGACATTTTCGACGCCCTGGATGAGATCGTTGGTGTAGGCCAGCAGTGAGATGTCGTCGCGTTTTTTGTGAAGAGCTTCGCCAAAGAAAAGTTCGCGCGTAGCGACGTCTGCAATGACAGCCGCGGCCCCCTGAATGTCATGCAGTGAAATAAATGGCGTCAATGCTGAAGATGATGGGCGCGGACGTTCCAGGAGCATGCCTTCGACAGCATCGCGCTGACTCGTCGTGAGCAGGCTCATGGGCTGGTCATCAATGATGGAGAGGTGGCCGCGCGAAATCAGGATTTTGGCTTTTCGCTGGAGTTCGAGGGTCAGGCTGTAGCCAAGCGTGAACAGACGCCGCAGACCGGTATGAGTGAGTATGCGGGCGGCAAGTTCGTCATTGTGCATCGAAGCGTATTCGAGGCCGAGACTGATATAGGCAACGGTCAGAATCATGCTGTCGTCGAAGCCCTGGGTTTCATGGGGCTGAAATCCGTCGAACGTGGCAACCTGCTGTGCTATGGAAAAGAGCTGAACGCGAATGGGTTCGAGATCCTGGATGTTGTTCAGAATATGCTCGAAGTAGCAGTTGGCAGCTTTGGAGTCATCGATGGAAGCCAGGGAGGCTGTGAGTTTATCGGTGCAGGGATAAGCATGGATGTAAAGATCGGCATCGAGGCTATTGCGAATCAGTTCGGCATCCTTGGTGACATCGACGTTGGCAAAGATAGCGGCGGCTTCGTCGCGCGGCATAAAACCATATTCGCGGATGCGTTCAGTTCTGAAACGGTAGGCCGTTTCTTCGAGATCGGATTCCATTTCGAAATGCATGGCTTCGAGTGTCGACCAGGCTTTTTCGATGCCGAGGACTGCATACAGTCTGTCGATGAGCTGGCGCAGGAGTTCGGCTTTGTCGGCGTCTTCGGGATAGGCGATCCAATAGGTAAAGTCAGGGGATTGAGCGACGTTCGGTGATTCTGTTTCGGGAATGTCGACATCGTCATTTTTATCTTCGGCCATGTAGAGATGGACATTGCGATGCAGATAGAGTCCCATGATTTCGGGATCGATATTTTTCCAGAATTCTTCAAATTTTTCGTCTGGAACGGCGAGTATGGCTTCGACCCATGGAGCGAGATCGGAGTCCTGAAGTTCATCGCCGCGCCAGATGTCGAGATCGAGACAGGTCTGGAGCTGTTCGGGGGATGCATATTCGAGGAGGATCATGGCATCGCCCGGTCCGATGGCGTGATACAGATCGTAGAATTCAATGTTGTCGAGGGCCTGGACCGCATCGGCGGTATTGGGATTTTCGAGCAGCGCATTCATGCGATCGCGCGGCTTTTTGGCCATGGATGAGCGATCGTCCAGATGAAACAGCGTGCAGAAGTTTTTTTCACTCATGGATTGAGCTCCGCATATTTGTCCTGAATGAGCTTAGCCAGAGCCTGGCAGGATTCTTCGAAAGAAAGATCCGAAGTGTCGAGGACGATGGCATCTTCGCATTGAATGAGCGGAGAGTGTTCGCGGTTGAATTCAGTTTCGTCGCGCTGCTGAATCTGGCGGACGACTTCTTCCAGATCGAAGTTTTCGCCTTTTGCCTGGAATTCCTTGAGTCGTCGCAGCGCTCTGGCCTTGGCGGATGCTGTATAATAGATTTTGAGTTCGGCTTTGGGGAAGACGACGGAACCAATATCGCGTCCTTCGACGATGGAGTTGGTGGCATGACCGAGGCGGCGCTGGGTTTCGAGGAGTTGTGCGCGGACCTCGGGCATGGGGGCAATCCGGTTGACGGTCTGGGTCGTTTCAAACGTCCGAATTTCCTTTGTAACATCACGATCTCCGATGAATACGCGCTGACCGGATTTGTCGGCTACGAAGCGGATATCGATGGTGCGTGCGATCTCGCCGCATGCAGCGGGATCTGAATCGACACCTTTTTCCATGGCAGTAAGGGCAACACAGCGATAGATGGCGCCTGTATCGAGGAGGCTCCAATGGAGCCGTTTGGCGACTTCGCGACAGACAGAACTTTTACCGGCACCACTGGGGCCGTCTACAGCAATAATCATAACGCAGATCCTGACATGATGATGAAAGCAGAGAGAACATCCGCGCGCCGGGAATTCCGGGAGCGGAAATGTGGGGCTGATTCAGATTGAGGCTGAAGCAGTCCGGAGAGCGCAAGCATTATGGAGTTGAGTGAATTTCGTCAAGGGAAGAAAATAAGAATTTGAAAGGGCGGTATGTGGGTGTGGGTGGGTGATAAGCGCACGAAATGCCACAATGGTGCATTATTCGTTCAGTTGGTTCGTAAAAACTTGCTAAAATCTGCAAACTATACGACAATAAAAATGTATTGGTATCAGAGAGCGGTACCAGTTTGTTTGTTTTAACCTTTTCATTTGCAATATGGCTCTGGATCGAAATTATTACTTAGGCTACACGCTTTCGGGCGGTTACCGTATTGAGCGTTTTGTAGGCTCGGGAGCGTTTGCATACGTATATTATGCGTCAGCTCCAAATCGTTTGGGCTGTGCTGCTGTTAAGATTCAATATAATCTCGTTGCAGATGCGCGAATACGGTTTAGCCGGGAAATAAAAGTTCTGAAGGAAATTCCGCCTAATGATTATCTTGTGAAATATTATGCGGATGGTGTCACGCCTGAGGGTTATCCTTATCTGATCATGGAATTTGTGGATGGGATGACGCTCAAGGAGGCATTAAAACGTCGGAAGGTGTGGCCGATAGAAGAGAGCTGTGAACTTATTCTTCAGCTGTGCGATGCTTTTGGTGGCCTTCATCAGCTTGGTGTGGTTCATCGTGATGTTAAACCGGACAACATCATGCTGACGCGTAATCATCAGGTTAAACTGATGGATCTGGGCTTGATTAAGGATGCTCAGGGGCTGTGCAAACTGCTCGAGAGTGAAGATATTATGGAAGGCAAGGATTTTGCGGATAACCTTGATAAAGGTGTCCTTGCCGGAACACCGGAGTATATGGCTCCCGAACAGTTTTCGGATCCATCGTTGGCGGATGAATCTCAGTCCAAGACGGACACATGGACTGATGTGTACAGCCTGGGATTGATTTTTTATGAGATGTTGGTGGGCAAGAAGCTTTTTGTCTTTAACCCGCCAGTCAATGCTCCGCAGAGTGAATTTGCAAAGGCACTGCTTGCGTTTTTGACAATGAGAACGCAGCAGAGGGATGAAGAGATCATTCCGCCGCCGAATATTCCATTCCAGCTTTGGACGGTGATTGCACGCGCACTTCATGCGGATCCTACACTGCGTCAGCGCAATGCTTCAGAGTTTGCTGAGGATTTGCATCGATTTATGCTGACTGGCGAAGGTGTCGTCGAACAGGACAGCGACAAGACAAGTGCAATTGATTTGTCGAGATTTTCGGATGTCCTCCGCAAAGATGCAGGTTCCAATAATGGGATAGCCATGGATGCCCGCAGTGGAAATCCTGAGCTTTACGCAAGTTCGCAGCAGGGATTCCAGCAGCCAATGAACAGCCAGGGACTGCCGATGCAGGGAGTTTCCGGACTTCCGAATATTCCCGGCACTCCGGGCTACGTCGCTCCCTATGAAGAAGAAGAAAGCGACGGAAATTTCTGGCTTTGGATTATTCTCATTATTTTGCTTGTGATAGTTGCTGGCGGTCTCATCGTCATGCTTCTTTACTTTGAGTAGAATAAAAAGCAGCTGCCAGAGGCAGTTGCTTTTTTTATTTGTTATTTTTACACATTGAGATTCAGTATGTCCGTGAATCAGACATTTTCGTTTTTGGCCACATGTGCGCGCGGTTTCGAGTCTTTTCTGGAATCAGAGCTTCGTTCGCTTGGAATTGTCAATACACAGGTTTCGAATGGCGGCGTCGTTTTTGATGCGCACCTGAAAGATGCGATGAAGCTTTGTTTATGGTCCAGACTGGCCAACAAAGTCGAAGTGCTCGTCGGGGAATGCTATGCTCCGAACGAGGAAGCCATTTATGAACTCGGCCGCAGAATTCCGCTCGATCCATGGTTTTCGGCAGACAGGACATTTTGTATTCATGCGCATGTCAATGATCAGAAGTTCAAAAATGGCGTTTTCCTGTCATTAAAACTCAAGGACGGGCTCGTCGATCACATGCGTGAAGCCTGGGGACAGCGCGCTTCCATCGATACGCAGCGTCCCGATATCGTACTCGGATTGCAGGTGATTCAGCGCAAGGCGCGTGTGTTTATCGAACTTCAGGGAGATCCGCTCAATATGCGCGGATACCGCCGTCGACAGCTTCAGGCCCCGATTCGCGAAACACTCGCCGCTTCGATGATTGCGATGAGCGGATGGACTCCTGAAAAAGGGATTTTCATCGATCCGATGTGCGGCTCGGGAACTTTCGCCATCGAAGCGGCTTTGATGGCAACCAGGACGGCACCTGGGATACAGCGGCATTTTGCATTCGAACGTCTGCCGTTTTTTAAGGAAATTGAAGCTGACTGGAAATCGCTTCGCGAGGAAGCCCGCGAAATATCCAGACAGGCTCGAAAAGGCATCGAGCTGGATATCCGGGCTCTCGATATCGATGATGAAGCCCTTGATATTGCTCAGAATAATGCACAAACGGCCGGTGTCGCGGATTATATCGATTTTCGTCGCGGAGATATTCTTCGGCTTAAGCCCGTTCCGGCATCGATTGTGACGAATCCGCCCTACGGCGAACGCATTACGGTGGATGATTTTGAACTGCCAGAGTTCTATTTTCAGCTGGGGAGGCTGCTGCGCACATTTCAGGATGCATCACTGACGATCATTTCGACGTCGGAACTGCTCAAAAAGAATATGCACATGAAACCGATGCAGCGCATTTCGACCTATAACGGGCCAATTCCCTGCGAAGCAGCTCATTATCTTCTTGGAGGACGGCGCACAGAAAGGGAATCATTGTGATACCGGAACTGTGATTCTGTTATTGGATTGTTAACGGCTGCGGGCTTTTTGTCCGGGATCGTTTTGAATATATTAAAGGCAAAATATGGCTAAACACAACGTTTCTTCGAATCATGGAGATCTCAGGGATTTGGCGGGATTACCCAAACGCGTCAATCTTGGGGAACAGAAAAAGCGCATCAGTGCTCAGGTCGAAGCTGGTCATGCGCACATCGAAGGGGATATGGAGCTCGGGAAAAAGTGCATTACGGCACTTCGTTCGAGCGGAGAGTTCCGTCGGGCAACCCAGGGCTTCCATTCGTATCCGGCGCGGCTTCATCCCGAAGCTGCCCGCATATTATTGGCGGCACTTCCGGGAAAGACTCTGGCCGATCCGTTTTGCGGCGGTGGGACGATTCTGGTCGAAGGATTGATTTCGGGACGCCAGGTGTTTGGTTCGGATCTGAGCCCGGTCGCCACGCTGGTGGCAACCGCCCGGACTGCGCTGCTTGCACCGGATCAGCTCGAACGCCTGAAAATAGAACTGGATGAGATTCACGACAAAGCTGCACGGTCCATCGAAGAAAAGCGCAATGTCTATTTGCATCCGGCAATTCTCAAATACAAAAACTGGTATAAGACGAATTGTTTTAATGAGCTTGCCTGCCTTTATGATGCGATACGCAACAGTTCGAGTGAACTGAAACCGTTGTTTCAGGCGGTTTTTTCGAGTCTCGTCGTCAAATACAGCCTGCGTGCGTCGGATACGTCCAACAAGGTCGTCTACGTTCCGCGAAAGAATGGCACGGTATTGCGTGCATTCAAAGATAAATCGAGAGAATTTGTTGAACAGCTGACGGAATTCCAGACGCTCGTTCCGCCGGGGACGGAACCGGCCAGGATTCGCCTCGCCGATGCCCGCCATCCGGAATTCGAAAATGTCGATACGATCATTACATCGCCTCCTTATCCGGGAACGTACGATTATCTTCCGCTTCAGCAGCTGCGTCAGGCCTGGTTCGATCTGAAACTGAGAGAATCCGAGGAAATCGGTTCGCGCCGTTCTTTTAAGCAGGTCCGTTCGGCATACGAATCCTGGCTGAAGGACACGGACACCTGGATGGCTTCATGCGCGAAAGCATTGGTTTCGGGTGGGCATCTGGCCGTAATTGTGGGAGAGGGAATGCAGTCAGGCAAGACACTGCGCGTGGCCAAACCGACGATTGCCGCTGCCGAAAAAGCCCATCTGAAGCTGGTCACTTCGGCTTCTGTCGATAGACATGATCCGGCAACCAAAATGAAAAAAATTGAATATATATTGGTTTTTGAAAAGCCATAGTGATAAATGCCCGTTTGGCTGACGGGGTGGTGATGCCTTTGGCGCGCCTGAGAAGGAACCCGTTGAACCTGTTCGGATAATGCCGGCGTAGGGATTCAGCTACAGAATACAGTTTCTGATGACCTGGGCCGGATTTCGGTGTCATTGAGGTCGTATTCTGGATATGCAGAGAATCGCTTTATTTTGCGTTTGGCTGAGTGCGCTGGCTACATGCGTGCTTTGGATGTCATGGCATGCAACGGATGCCATGGCATTTGATGAATTCGATACTGTACATGCACCGCCTCGCTTTACGCTGAGCTATCAGGAATTAATGCTGGAGATTAAGGGGCGCGCCAGACTTGGATTGCACGATTTGCAGGGCGACGGCGGCCCGGAATACGACAGCCCGACGGATACCGCCACCATCGGAACGCGTTCGCCTTTTGTGGAGCTCGACAGCTTTGAACTCGCATTTCGTCTGAACTGGCGCGAATTGCTGTGGATCAATGCCAATGTCGGTTTTTATACAGACAGCACATCTTTGTCGGCCATATATTTTGAATACAAACAGGAACTGAATGACTGGTTCAGTCAGGGCGTCGAAGTTGGTTATCAGAATTCCATCGTTGCTGCGCATCGCCATACCGTGCGCTATCCGCTGATCGCGACGAATTACTGGAAAAATCCGGAATATCATGCTGCGTATGGTGCGCACTTTGAGCTGGCGGACGAAACCTCTCTGTCGCTGTATGGATCGGTTTCGATGACCAGGCCCCTGAATTCCGAACCGATCCATGGGTCACCGACGTATGCCGGATCTCTCAAGACGCTGTCGTATGGTTCTGCAAAGGCATTTTCGGGGAATTCGGCTGCGGGTACTGCGCTTTTGCGCTTTATGACGCATGGTGTTTCGGTCGAAGGGTTTGGCTATGTGGGGAAAATTACGACGAAATACGGCATCAATACACTGATATCGGATTTTCCCTATTACCGGGGACTGCCGGATTTTGATGCATCTCAGAACGAGGTGTTGAGCTGGTGGGCCGGGGGCCGGGTTATTTTTGATGCATACGGTGTACATGTAATGGCCGAAGCCATTGCCTCGAAGGAACAGCTGCTCAAACGCGCGGGCATGTATGCGCAGGTGTCCTATACTTATCAGCGTGAGAGTTCATTTTTTAATACCTTTGAATTTCTCGTTCGATACGAGCAGACGTGGCTGCTGGATTCGACGAAGCTGATCGACAAAAGTCATGCGCTGAGATCGCCGGAACTCAACAATGCCATTTCGTGGGATCATCAGATTGTTACGCTCGCAGCGCGTTTGAATATCATCGAAGATATTTTGGCTCTTCGGGCGGAATATAGTTTCTTTATGGAAAAGAATGGGGTCGATGCCCTGCATATCAGGGATGAATCCTATGACGATAATGAGCTTCTGATACAGATTGAAGCCCGGTATTAATCACACAGATTGCGGCGCGTATTGCCTCAGGCAATAGCCGCCGCACGGCGGGCGCAGTGCGGAAGCACAAGACCGCCCCACAAACAAAAGGAATACGTATGAAAAAGATCATGTTGTTGGTTGCTGCACTTTGTCTGCTTGCGGGGTGCAGTTCTGAAGACAGCGATACCTCGAACTCCACTGCAGCCAAGGTGACGGTGACGTTCTCGAAGACGGACAATATCGAATCGGTCCGGGCGCTTCCCGGTGGAGATAAAGCCATCGTTGTGGCGTCGAAATCACGCACGGTTTATGAGGCGAAACTCAATGGGGACAAGCTGGAGACGCAGCGCATTTTTGACGAACCGACGGGAGATGCCGATGAAGAGTTTACGAATTCTGCGGCGATCAATGCGACGGATTTTGCGATTACACATACAAAATTGACGCGTTCGGGCAGTGAAATCACGGATTGCGGCGGTGAACTCATTCTGTATGACGGTGTGAACAAGAAGACTCATCGTGTGGAAGTCGGCCCAATGCCGGACAGTGTGGCGGTTTCGCCCAACCAGAAGTATGCAATTACGGCAGATGAGCGCGATTCTGCAACAGAAGCCTGGGGAAAATGTCCTGTCGTGACGGAAATGCCCGGTATCAGTATCGTCGATTTGAGTCAGGGATATGAGAATGCGAAGGTCGTCAAGCAGATTCAGTTCAGCAAATCCGTACTGGGGCCTCGCGAACCGGAATACATCGCCATCGCAAGCGATAACGATACGGTTGCTGTGACGCTTCAGGATTCGCATGAAGTGGCTGTATTCAGCCTTTCGCAGATACTGGCCAAAGAAGGTGAAGTTCTGAATGAATCCGAGACGACGATCGTTCAGCTGCCTGCGAATCCTTCGGGACAGAATCCATGGCCCGATGGGATTACGGCATTCAATGCCGGCGGACAGATTTATTTTGCCATCGCGGGTGAATGGAACGACACGATCATCGTCGTCGATAAAACGGGCAAGGCCGTGTCGAACACGAGCGTAACGGAGCAGCAGGTTCCCACGTCATTCCCGTGCGTGGATGATAACGAATCGCCGCGCTACAGCCCGGATTCCATCACATCCTTTGAAAAGAACGGCAAGGTTTATGTCGCGGCAACACTGCGTTTTGCCGGCGCGGTGATCGTTTATGACATGACCAATCCTGCATCTCCCGTGTTCAGCCATATCGAATCCGTTGGCGAAACCGATGTTTCGGGATGTTCGAAGGATGGGTCGACCGTGTATCCCGAGGGAATTTCTGCAGGAAGTGGTTTGATTTGGACGGCCAATGAGGGCGAAAATTCGGTGACGGTTTTGCGCACGGATTCCTTTAAATAGGGTATAGTGCTGCGTCCCCTGAATAAGGGGACGTCGTCTGGCCAATGGATGAATTGCTATGTTGATGACTGTACATCGTTTTTCTTTGGGTATGGTGTGCTGCCGTTGAACCGGTGCCTTATGGTATGATGGGTATAATCAGAAAAACAGCGTTATTTCTTGGAATGGCAATCATTTTGGTGTGTGGCTGCCAGTCGAAGAAGTGTCAGAATTCGGATTCATCTGCTCAGGAACCGGAACAATGCATTTCACCGGTAGAGGGTTCTGGGGCACTCTATGAACGCTGGAGCGGCAAAAGCGGCCTGATGCATACCTATTACGGGGAGTGGTCAGTGGATGTTGGTTTGCCCGAGGCCGATAAATATCTGGAACGAAGGGGAACCACACCATGGCTGGCACCGGATTTTATCAGCTCCGAACAGGCCGCAAAGGATTCCCTGGCGTGGGCACATGATCGTTATGTGAGGTGGCTGGGAGCGGCCAGCGGAACGATCCATTTTCCGTTCTATCCCGATGAATGGGAGGGCGATCTTTCGGTCTGGGTTGAACTGCGTCCCAAAATGAACCCATCCATGGCGGTTCGCTTTTACAAGCCGGACGGCAACGGCGGACGCGTCTGGTCAGATCCGCTGACGACAGACCTGGCCCCCGGATGGAATGGCTATCGATGGACGGTTCCCCGGGAATACCTGTCAAAAGATGGCATGCAGCTCATGCGCGTATCGTTTCCGGGAACATATTTTGAGGGGGAAGCCCGCGTTTCGGCAAAGTTTGTGAGAATGGGGGTTGGTCCGGCCAAAGGCGGCAGCGGAAAGTATAAGATTGTACCGAAACAGGCCAATGAATATGCCGGTCCGAAACGCGTCCTGGCTGATACTTTGGATGCTTTCGGAATTCGGAGCGGTGATCAGCTGAGTCGTTTTCTTGTCGTTCCGGATAAGTCAATTTTAAGGTTTTATGCGGCTCCGGGGGCTTGGATGGAGGTGCCGGGAACGCTCCGCATTCATGCCCAGACGGATGCTGAGAAGACGGAACTGATCAGTGTTGCCCTCAAACCCGGCGAATGCTGGCAGCTTCAGGAAATCGATTTATCGGCTTTTGCCGGACAAGCCGTCCGCTTTGTCATGACATTTGAGTCGGATAATGTCGGTGCCGGATTTGCGCCGGACCCTGAATTCCGTGCGGATGCCTGGATATCGGAACCGGAGATTCGGATCCCCGATGACGGCGGCCTGGCCAGGGCACGTCTGAGTATGGAACGTGCAAAGCGGATCGTCGTTCTGGCTATTGACAATCTTCGGGCAGACCGGCTCTGGAATCCTGAAAAACGCAGGGCAGTCTCGACGCTGGGACGTCTGGCGGATGATGGCATTCTGGGTATCGTCATGGGGGAATCCAAATCCTTCGTGGCGATGGAAACATCCGTTTTGACCAGTGTTTCTGCGGATGTGCATGGCGTCCGCGAACCGGGTACGCACGTGCGCACGGGATTGACGACCATTGCCGAGGCTGCGCATGAAAAGGGCTGGAGGACCCAGTTCTATTCGACATCCGGAATGATCGATGAGTCGCGCGGATTTGCACAGGGATTCGATGTCGTTCGTCAGCTCAATAAAGAGAACGTCACAGATACTTCGGATGTCCTGCGGATCGTTTCGGGAGCCGTTGGAAACGCATCCGAACAGTCGCTTTTTTATGTTCATCTTTCGGAGCTTCGCCTTCCGCATCGCGTCGATGCCGAAAAGATGGATATTTGGGGGGTTCCCGGTTACAACGGTGCGGTGAATGAAGCCGCAATGAACAATATTGCAGTCATGCAGGATCCAGGCACTCTGGATTGCCAGCAATTTGAAGCCTATTACGATGCAGAGCTTTCGAGGGTCGACGATGCCATAGGGGAGTTTATTTCCACGCTTCCGGAAGATACGCTCGTCGTTTTGTACGGCACGCACGGAACTTCTCTGGGGGAATCGACGCTCGGTTACGAACAGGGAATGACGCCCTGGGAGCTTCTGACACCATTTGTATTATATATGCCTGGTCAGCAGTTGGGCATCCGACGCGAAGGTATTGCGCGTCCTGCAGAAATCTCCGCGTCTTTGCTTGGGTTGATGGGTGCCGATATGCCGGAGGGCACACAAACTGTCTTTTCGCTGCACGATTCCCATCCGGTGGCAGAGTCCGACGGCCTTTCGGCAAGTGCTTCGATGAAATGGTTCTACAGAATTCGCCGCGAAGGCGTCGATACCCTGTTTACGACGGGGTTGAACGGCGAGTTGTCGCACAAGGATGAAGGTGCCCATCCCGTTACGATTCAGGCGCATCGCGAGATGATTCCTTAGCTCGCTATACCTTCGGTATACGCTCGCCAAAGTGCCGCTATTGCGCTGCAATACGCGGCACTCGTTTATTTTGGGGGGTATCCCGGAATTCAGGATTTGCCGGAACAGTTCGTATTGTCAATCTTGCACGTGGAGGAACATTTCAGGAACCCCGAAGCGAAACCCTCTGTCTGGCATGTATTCTCACCGAAATCATTTTTATCGCACTCTTCGGATGAAGTGTTTTTAATGCCGTCTCCACAGCTCGGGTCGACGCATTTTCTATCGGCGCAGACTTTATTGTCCGGGCATCCCTTGTTGACGAGATCCATCGGATCACATTCGAGTACAATGACTTTGCAGACACCGGATTCACAGGTACTGCCCGCACCGCAGTCTGAATCTTCGGTACATGTTCTGGCTCCGAGCGCTGCTGTGCATTCGGACGTATCGTAGCGACAGTTGATGGCACATTTAAGAGTACCGCCGGAATAACCGGTCAGATCCGAACACTGCTTGTTGCCCAGATCGCTCGTGTCACAGGCTTCACCGGCATCCAGCGTGCCGTTGCCGCAGGTTTTGGGTACGCACTGATGTGCAAGACATTGCTGATTGTCATTGCAGGTATGCGCATAATCGTCCAGAGGATCACATTCAAAACAACCGGAATCATCAAATTCAAGGCAGTTGTTGGCGCATTTGGGAACGCCGCTGTAGAACTTTTCGTTCAGGGATTTGCACGTTTTGCCATTGATATTGGTGGAGTCACAGACTTCACTGCCTTCGATGGTGCCATTGCCGCAGACGGGATCTTTGCCGGGCTTGTTGGGATCGGGATTTGTGCTGCCGGTAACCGTACAGCCGGATGTGTCAAATTTGCATGACGGCGAGCATTTGAGCGTACCACCCTTGTATCCGGGCATATCTGCACACGTTTTATTGTTCAGACTATTGCCGTCGCACTGTTCGCCGGCGTCGATGCTGCCGTTTCCGCAGGTCGTTGCGACACAATGATAATCGATACATTCCCTGTCGTCTTCACAGCCGTGGCTGCTGTCGGTGGGATCACACTCTTTGCACCCGGATTCATCGAATTCACTGCAGTCGGCAACGCAGGCAAGTTTTCCGCCGTAGTAACCCTTATTCAGAGATTTGCACGTTTTGCCATCGAGATCTTCATTGTCGCATATTTCATTGCCTTCGACGGTACCGTTGCCGCAGATTTGGGGGCCATTCTGGTGATCTTTATTATCATTTTCACCGTTATTTTTGTTATCTCCGGCAGAATTGCCTTCTCCATTATTTCCCGTGTCGTTTCCCGTGTCGCTGACTTCATCTTTGGGAGTGCACAGATTTTCGTGGCAGACGTAACCTTTCATCCCTGCATCCAGACAGTCTGAGTTTTTCTCACAATAGACATCCGATGACAGCTTGGCATCTGCGCAGGCTGCTGCAATCAGTGCGCATGTCATCAGGCAAAAGAAAATACAGCGTTTCATCATGATATCCTTATGAGTCTTCGGGAACGGATTGCTGGTGAATCATGAAGCGATGAACCAGCGCCGTCTACTTTGACCAAACCGAAGCAGAAAATCAATGGTTTGCGTCGATATCTCCGCGGTGTCCCAGTTGTCCGCATGCAGCGAGTTCGTCGTCGCCCCTCGAAAGCCGAATCGTCGTCGAAAGTCCTTTCGAAAGCAGCCGTTCCTGGAATTCCAGCATTTCTGCTTCCGATGGGGATTGGAATTTACATCCGGCAAATGCGTTGAATCCAATGAGATTGACTTTGGACGGAATGCCGTGGAGTCGCTTGACGAGCAGATTGGCATCGTGTGGGCTGTGATTGAGGCCCTTGATAATGATGTATTCAAAGGTAATGCGCTGTCTCTGATCGAGCGGAAAAGATTTGAGAGTATCGAAAAGTTCGTCGAGTCCCCAGATTCGGTTTGCAGGCATGATCTGAGAACGCAGCTCATCACTGGCGGCATGGAGACTGATGGCCAGATTGATGCCGAGGTTTTCGCGGGCGAGTGCTTTGAGGCCGGGAACATGTCCGACGGAAGAGAGGGTTATTTTTCGGCGGGAGTAGTCAAATGCTCGTGGATCCAGCAGAATTCTGAGTGCTCTGACCAGATTGTCGTAATTGTCGAGCGGTTCTCCCATGCCCATAAAGACGAGATTGGTGATGCGCCGTTCTTCGGCTACTTTCTGGGCAACAAGCACTTGCTGGATGATTTCGTCGGCGCTCAGACTTCTGAGAAAACCGAGCGTTGCGGTTCTGCAGAATGCACAGTTGAACTTGCATCCGACCTGTGAGGAAACACACAGTGTCAGGCGATCTTCGGTCGGTATCAGAACAGATTCGACGACACTGCCATCGCAAAGATCAAACGCAATTTTGTTGGTTCCGTCGTTGGCCAGATGTTCGCGCGGGGCCGGAAGTGGAGGCAGTTCAAAGCGTTCAGCAAGTTTTGTTCGAAGTCCTTTGGAAATATTGGTCATTTCATCCCAGGATTCGACGCGATCCACAAACAGCCATCGAAGTATCTGGGCTGCACGGAATTTTTTTTCGCCCAGTTCGTCGACGAGAATGTTTTCGAGTTCAGATGGAAGCGTTGTTCGAATGGGTGTTTTTGTCATAACTGCTGGATAAATGATGAATGTGTAGACCAATGAATACCCGAAAATTCAGGATTCCGAAAACCGCCATTTGCATATCACTTTTGTCGTTTTATGGATATAGGGCAGTCATTTCATCCTCCACAGAGATATCTTCCCAGAGCCAATCCGGATAACCTCTGTAAATGAAGATTTTGTTTATCGCTCTTCCAGTTCTCAGTCCAATTCCAGTTCTCAGGTCATTCACTTCTAAAAGCTATAAGCTATCCCCAAGCTCCCAGCTCCAAGAACTCAGCTAACCAACACTCAGATCCCCAAAAAGAGCTAACCCATATAATAGGGTTACCTCTCGTCCCATTCCCGCCCGCCGACTCGCCGTCCAACCCAAAATACGCACGGTCTTGGCACACTGCTCCCTTTCCGACCTTGACCGTCGTAAAAAAAGCATCCCGATGTGCCTGGCTTGTACGGAAAAACAGAATCGTGTTTCGCGTCCGAATCACTGATGCCGTAAACCTCCCCTTGGTTGTCCGTACATTATGTGAGGCAGGGAAAATGATGTCAGATAAAACCGGATGGGTACATGCATCACCTCGTCATCACAGGAAGGATTATTCCTTCGTACTCATGATGCCATCGGGAATGATTTGTTTCACTTTGGAGTACGATTTTTTTTTTGCATAATTTGGTTTATGGGCTGAACTGTTACAAAATGAAAAAATTAATCAAAAGAGGGGACAATGATGATTAAAATAATGTATAATGTCTGCGGTGTGAGATGGTACAGATTCAGATTGATTTTTTTATTTGTAAAATATGGAGTTTGATTATGCGTAATTTGAAAATTAGCAATGTATTGGTGTTGGCAATTCTGGTCGTTTGCGGAGCATACGGATGCGATGAAGAGACGGGCAGCATTGGCAATACTGGGAATGATGGATCCGGAAATTGCAAGGAAGTTTGCAGTGAGCAACCTGAACGCAAGTGCATGCAGGATGCCATCATGAAATGCGAAGATGATGCAGATGGCTGTGCGGTTTGGAAGACTTTCAAAAAGTGCAGCGATGGCAAATTCTGTGATCCTGCTTCGCTCAAGTGTGTCGAGGAGTGTTCGGAAAAATG
>JAFRYG010000019.1 GCA_017441205.1 Pseudomonadota bacterium | reverse complement strand
TTCATTTATCATCCAACCTCGTAGAGGTTGCCCAAAGTGATGCGTCATGATATAGATTTATATGAGCCCATATTGGGTGCAACTTGTATTAAGAAGCCCGTAGGGCTTCACGGCGAGTAGCCCCCGGTTTGGGGCGCAGCACCTACCGGGGGGCGCAATGGCATATTCATTTATCATCCAACCTCGTAGAGGTTGCCCAAAGGGATGCATTATGGCAAATACCTATACGCAATTATATACGCATTATGTTTTTGCAGTTCATTCCCGTGAATGCCTTATATTGCCCGAATGGCAGCAGGAATTGTATCAATATATTATTGGAATCGTTAGGAATCGCAAACAGCATGTTATGGCTGTTGGCGGTGTGCATGATCATGTTCATTTATTTGTAAGCATGAATCCGACAATATCAGCGTCAAGCCTGATGGCGGATGTAAAAAGGGGATCATCCAAATGGGTCAATGATCATCGGTTAGTCAGAGGTCGTTTCGCATGGCAGGAAGGATTTGGGGCGTTTTCGTATGCGAAGTCGCAGAGTGGTACTGTGATTCGTTACATTAATAATCAGGAAGAACATCATCGAAATAAAACATTTCGGGAGGAGTATATTGATATTTTGGAAGAATTTGACGTTTTGTTTGATGAAAGATATATATTTAATGATGTTTAAAGGTGAACCCCTCTGGGGTTCTGTGTTGCATGGTTCCGTTTTTCCCCTGGTAGCCGCCTCTGGCGTCAACCGGGGGCTACTCACCGTGAACCCCTCTGGGGTTCTGTAAAGGTGAACCCCTCTGGGGTTCTGTATCGTTTGGTGGCGTTTTTCCCCCGGTAGCCGCCTTTTGCGTCAACCGGGGGCTACTCACAGTGAACCCCTCTGGGGTTCGTTTGGATGTTCGTGTGGGGGTAATATATAAAACGCCGCGTATCGCAGCGCGATAGCGGCGGAGCGCAGTCGTATTGGCCGCAGGCCAATAGACGGCGCGCGCAGGGCGTATGGGCTGCAGGCCCATAGCCGCGCGACAAAAGCCATCAATTGACAATGGGCTTGGCGTAATCCGTTCCGACGGTCGTTTCGGTGCATTCCCACTGGAAGTTGTCGAGGATGACTGTAGAATCGAATCGCAGGTCGCCCGTATCCCAGATGTAGAAATCGAGATTGAAGATTTCGCCGGGCTTGACGGGGGCCTTCGTCGTGAGCCATGCCGTGCCGCCGCCGCGCTTTTTCTTGAGATCCGAGCCGCCGAGGTAGGGATCGGGATAGTATGCAGAGAGTACATCCGAACCATCGGTACACATTTTGCCGCCGCATTTGCCGTCACTGCATGCAATCGTAGCGGGACACTTGTCGGACGAAGCGTTCAGGAATTCCGCGCCGCACGGCGCTTCGGCACACGATGTGAAGAATGCGTTGTTTACCGAAACGGGATTATTATTTTTATCAAAAGATATATTGCCGTCTTCGTCGTCGGTTTTGCCGTCGCCGTTCAAATCCGCGAGGGGCTTGCCGTTTTCGTCGGTCAGGATGCTCAAAAAGAAATCATTGTATTTTGAACAGACATAATAGGGATATTCGCGCGAGAAAAAACGGAAGTCGAAGCTGATGCCTTTGGCGGTTTCGGGGGCACGCATCTTGAGGTGCAGCCGTACCGAATCGTAGATATCCGAACCGCCCGAAGCACAGGCCGGATGCGTCTGCAGCTGATTGGAATGCGCCGTCCGGTACGGTTCGGGAATGGAACCGCCGAGCGAGAATTTCATATCATCCGTGCCGTGAGCCTTGAGCTCTTCGTAGACATCGCCCGCAATGCCCGATGATAATATGACAAACGTATCGCCGATGCGCGGCGTGATGAGTTCCTTGCCTTCCGCATTGCGCATCGAGGTTTTGATGTGGACCTGTTTGGGATCGATGCCGATGTTGTAATCGCTGGCCGGCGTAATCGTATATTCAATCAGGCCGGGCTTTTTCGAATCGGCGGTCACCACTTCCAGACACGCATCCATCGCTTTTGCAAGCTCGTATGCTCCCCATGTCGATGCATTCTTTGTCTCGCCGTATTTCCAGTTGGCAACAGAGCTGCAATTCTGATTCTTGATTTTGCAGTCGGCTTCGACGACGACACTTCCTTGCCCACATTCTACTGCCTTGGGATCATCGTCGGCAGCACCGCTGCAGTTATCATCGATGCCATTGCCGCGGCAATCCTGCTGTTCCGGGTGAATCAGCTCCGGTGATGTACAAACATTCGCGTTGTCGCAGCAGTCCAGAATGGCATTGCCGCTTTCATTGCAAACGGTGTAGCCGTCGCCGTCCGAATCCTGTTTGGCATCGGCTTTGCCGTCGCAGTCCAAATCGAGGTCGGACTTTGCCGGGTCGCAGACGTAGCTGTAGGAAGGCATGACCTGGTCGATGCATTCAATTCCCCATCTTGGCGGATCGCCCGGATTCACTTCGCATTCATAATGACCGCCATGACATGCGCCTTTGCCTTCCGTGTTTTCAGGCCCGTCGTAACAGGGCATCGTGTCGCCGGGTTTGCATTCGCACTCTCCCGCAGTTTCGCAGATGCCATCCTCATCACAATCCGTATAGCCTGATTTGCAGACACATGCACCTTCCTGGCAATCCTCGTTGTCTCCGCACGCATGATCACATGATCCGCAATGGTCGTGGTCTGTCTGCAGGTCGACGTCTTCACAGTCTTTCTTTTCGGGCGGCGTCTGTTCTTTATCTTTGTCTTTTCCGTCGTCCTTGTCGGGCTTTTTGTCGGTATCCGGTTTGTCCTTATCCGTATTTTTACCTTCATCGGGATTGGTGTCGGCCTGTTCATCCTTTTGATTTGTCGGCTTGTCGGACGCATTTGAACCGTCATCGCCGCATCCTGCAAAAAGAATCGCCAAAACCGAAGCGCTCAGTAGCCAAATCTTTTTCATCGGTAACTCCATCAAAAAACAAAAAGCCCTATGTTTCATAGAATTTGATCAAAGAACTTTCAACTGCTTTTCTGGATTTGTTTTCAGCCAAATTGAATCGGCGCGGATTCGCATTCACCACCATAGGTTCTGTTATTGCTCTTTGTGACTCATTGTTCCGTCTTTTTGACTCGCTTTGTCCTTCGGCCATGCGCTCGTTTTTCGGCCTGTTTCGCTTGCGCTTCATACGGCCTTTTGCGCCTCGCTATGTCCTGCGGAGCATACGCGAGGCGCGCCGGTGTCTTATAATCCTCATCTCAATTCTTCACATCATCGTTATTCTTCGCTATATATTCATGCGGTTTTGTGCTTTGTTTCGGAGGCCCGACAATGAAAAAATGCTTTTACCTCATGATGATGGGGTGTTTATTGGCCGCTGGGTGCAGCAGCGACAGCTCATCTCTCATTGAGTCCAATACGGATAATTCCGGTCAGAATAAACAACAAAAAGATGAGCAGTCATCACAAGGCGATACATGCAAACCCCCCAAAGTTCTGTGCGGCGAAAGCTGCCTCGATCTGGCAAAGCTTCATCTGAAGGATTGCGATGCCTGCGAGGATGGGTATGAGCCAAAAGATGAACTGGTGACCAACGGCTGCAAAAAAGAAGGCGACAAACCAGCCTGTTCCGTCGGCGTCGATTGTGACGGTGATTGCGTCGTTTTGGAGGAAAGACACTGGAAATCCTGCGGTGTCTGTGCTTCCGGTTACGAAGATGCCGATGGCAAGGCATCCAACGGCTGCGAAAAAAAGCAGGAGCTGGAATGCGAAAATCCCTATGTTCCCTGCGATGACGAATGTGTCAATTTTAGTGATTTGCATTGGTCCGATTGTCATGTCTGCGCTGAAGGGTATGAAGATGCCGACGGCGAGGTATCCAATGGCTGCGAAAACGCCAAAAAGCAATGTGAACAGGGCTTGACGCCATGCGGCGACGATTGTCTCAATCTGGCGGAACTCCATCAGAGCAACTGTACGGATTGTGCTGCGGGTTACGAAGACGCCGACGGCGATACATCCAATGGCTGCGAAAAGGATGCTGCTGCATGCGAGAAAGAAAATGAAGTCCGATGCGGCGATAAGTGCGTCGTACTTGCAGATCTCCATTGGTCTGACTGCAGCGTCTGTGTAGATGGCTACAGGGATGCTGACGAAGACATTGCCAATGGCTGCGAAACCAAACTTCTTCCCGGCAGCGAGTGCTTAAAGGATGAGGATTGCATGGGGCTTTTCCACGTCAAGGCGGCATCGTGCAAAGAACAAAAGTGCATCATTTCTGCATGTGAAGCGGGTTATGCCGACTGCGACAAAGCTGCCGTCGACGGATGTGAAGCCATATCCAAGAGTGATTATTATCATTGCGGCGCAAAGGGCTTTTGCAGTGATTCCGATACCAAAAGTGAGAATTATTCGGGCGTTGCCTGTAAACTGGGTGAGCAGTGTCTGGATGGCGCATGCAAACCGGTGCCTGAAATCGTCGGCTGTGCCGACGGTACGCGCGAAGGATTTTTGGATCTGGTTCGCTTTAACAATATTGCCGCATGCGGTGGTGCCTGGACGATTCCCGGAATTCACCATGATGAAGGCCCTGCGTGCAAACGAAATTCGGGCAATACGAGTTCCAATCCCGAAGCCAAGGGCTGCAATATCGAGGATTTGTGCGCCGAAGGCTGGCACGTCTGTCTTGGGCGCGATGACGTTCGCACGCGTTCTGAATCCGGCTGCAACGGCATCCTCGATAACGTCGATCAAAACAAACCCTGGCTCTTTATTACGAGAACGTCTTCACGCGGCAGTCTGCTCTGTGATCCCGATACGGTCGGTGTTCCCCTCAATATGAACGATATCTTTGGGTGCGGTAATTTTGGGTGCTATGCCACTGGAAACGACTGTGATCCGCTCAAGCTTTCGAGCCACAATCTTTGTTCTGCACTCAGAAATAAGTGCGGGTGTGTAAAAGAAGGCGGATCCGTCAAGTGCAACGAGGCTGCAAGCGGTAACCCATGTTATGGTGGTGGTGTCGGACACTCGATCGATTATTTCAGCGCGCTCAATGGTACGGAATACAAACCGGCATGGGACTGCAGCAGCGACAAACCGGATTCTCCCGATGGATGGCAGGAAGCGAGGGATATCGTCAAATCGCTTCCGGATCAGCAGGGCGGCGTAATGTGCTGCAAAAACCAGTGCAATAAGGATGCAGACTGCGGCGCAGGTTTGCTCTGCCGCTATAATGTTTGTGTCCAGTGCATTCAAAAAGCCGATAAAACCTACGAAGGATGTACTGCGGGCCAGAAATGTACGTCGTCACACGTCTGCGTCAAAGAGTAGAACGGCCTGCACCTGATAATGCCGTCGTTCCAGAGCTTTTTCTGCAGTTGTGTCATTACTGCAGTATTCACCGTCATAACAAAAAAGTCTGTGATGTGAGCTCAAGGCTCTTATTTTGCTCGCCTTTTTACGCCCCTGGCGACTTCAGGTTCGCCAAGGGGCGAAATACGGCTCGCTTTTCGGGCTATCGGCCTGCGACCGATACGCCCTCTGCCGACCGCTATTGGCCGCAGGCCAATACGCGTTCAGATATGTTTTTTATAAATGATGTACGAAAAAGAGTTGTTCAGAACTTGATGTATGTTCAAAATAGTGACATGTCCGCTGTGTGGATTGATTTTTTGGGCGTGTGACCTATGCAAAAACAATGTATGGCAGATGGGTTTGTTGTCTGCCATGCGTGAGCTTAATGTGGTACATTCAGTAACTGTGGGCACTTTAGCGCTGGCATGAAAACGGACGCTTTGCTTTTTGGGAGAACGTAATATGAGCACATCAAAAAAACTCTTTCCGTACCTTCTGACATATTCATTAGTGGTGGCTGGTGCTGTCGCCTGCAGCGGAGAATCAGATAATACTGCATCAGATGATTGCGCAGATAAATGCAGTGAAACTCAGACATGCGTTTCCGGCAAATGTGTGGATGACAATAGTCAGCAATGCGCCCCCGCGTGCGTTGATGGCCGGATCTGTAAAGAAGGCCAATGCGTAGAGAACACAGAGAAGACCTGCGCCCCCGCGTGCGTTGATGGTCAGATCTGTAAAGATGGCCAATGCGTAGAGAACACAGAGAAGACCTGCGATCCCGCGTGCGTTGATGGCCAGATCTGTAAAGATGGCCAATGCGTAGAGAACACAGAGAAGACCTGCGAACCCGCGTGCGTTGATGGCCAGATCTGTAAAGAAGGCCAATGCGTAGAGAACTCAGAGAAGACCTGCGCCCCCGCGTGCGTTGATGGCCAGATCTGTAAAGATGGCCAATGCGTAGAGAACACAGAGAAGACCTGCGATCCCGCGTGTGAGGAGGGTGAGATTTGTGAAGATGGCAAATGTGTGGATAGTGATGTAGGAATTGACGATATCGAATGTTCACCTGAATGTGAGGATAATCAAATCTGCAGCAATGGTAAATGTGTCAAAAATGATGAACCCGTTCCCCCTGAGGATATCAAAACACCGGCATTCAACGTTACGCCGCTGGATGGGCTTGTAACCGTGCAAAATATTGTCAATGCGGAGTTTTCCGTGATTTTGGGCAAAGCGCCGCAAAAGGATGTCATTATTCCCATAAAAAGCAATGCGCCTGAGCTTGGAAAACTTTCTGCGCAAAAGCTGACTTTTACAACGGACAATTGGAATACACCTCAAAAAGTAACGATTACGGCAACTGCCGAAACCCAGGATAATCCGCAGACGCCGTACACAATCGTCGTTGGTCCGTCACAAAGTGAAGATAAAGATTATAATAATCTCAAGGCTGTCGAAGTTCATGTGATACATCACAATCAATACCAATCCACAGATGCAGTCACATTGTCACTCGATAAGACCGAAGCAAAGCTCTTTTTGCGTAAGGTAAAACATAATAATGCATCGGCATCTGAAGAAAATTCAATTACCCTCCATGCCAAACTGAATGAAGATGCCAAAGATCAGAATATTTTCTGGAAATTTGAAAATATGACGGACGATGTGGATTACACACATCTCATCGATGTTATCTACGATGATATCGATAAGAGCGGCACGGCTCGCACGGTCAAGATTGTACGCAAGGAATATGGGCTCAATTCTGATGCCAATATCAGTGAAAAACTGGATCTTGCCAGAACGATCAAAGTTACGGTTTCTCATGTCAGCGGTAAAAATGCTTCGGCAGCAATCGAATTAAAACCTTATCTGGCACCTGGTTTCAGTTATACCTATATTACAAAAAATATTCGTGATTATGCATATATAAAAAAGAATAACGATAAGATCAGCAATAAGGATAAAGGGGATTTTGAGTGCGGTTATTACGATGATCATACCGCGCAGGTACTCAATTATGATATGATGCATGATTATGTTGAACCCAAAATGTACAAAGCAAAGGATGGCAAGTTATATCCGACGCGCGCCAGCGTAGTCGCGGCAGCACGTTTTATGGTGACGCAGTTTCCCAAGGATATCGCCTATGTCAGTCAGAATGCGTTCAAAACACCAAAAGGTACAAAACTTCCTCTGACGCATTCTTCCTACATCTGGGCAAAGGCTTACGATGAAAATGCACCGGAGATCGATAATTATCGGTTGTATGGTTTTAATCTCACCGATACAGGCTATAATTCGCCTGCATTTACCGAAAAAGATAAGGTTGTAAAAGACGGCAATTCCTGGAACTGCTCATATTATGATTATTATAAGAAGCTTGAGGTTCCGGTAACTGATGATCTAAAAACCATCTACAATGGCCTGAGGTGTACCGGCTTTGTTACATGGTCCATGCGCAACGGACGGTTCGGTTTGGGGGATGTTTACGCGAGTGTCTTTGGACAGAATTATCCCAAGAGCCCAAAACGAATGTATTCAGATCCAGAAAAGACCAGCTATTTTAAAGGTGGAAAAACATTGAGGGATCACGAAAATGTTTATGAAAAACTGAATAAACTGGAGGAATCTGATTTTGTGTATTTGGGCGATCTGAATGAAAAGAAAGCCCGCGAAATCAAGGCTGGCGATATTCTCTGGTATTTTTATTATAATTGTGAGGCAGGCAAAAAGTGTCCCGAGCAATGCGAACCGAGCGGCGGGCATTTCGAGTTGGTTTTGGGCATTACCTATAACAGCGATAAGACCATTAAGTATTTTTATGTTGGCAATGCGGGCAATCGTCTGAGTGTCAAGACAGTGGATGATATGAAAAACTGGGGATGGGTTAGTAGCAGAGACAAAGACAAACCGGATGCATGGGGCAAGGTTTTCAAAGAGGGAGACGTATGCAAGGATCGGCGTATCGTAAAAATGGGGCACGTTTATAACTACTACAGTGATTTGCTCAAGGAAAGCGGTTACGAGGGAGATACTTATCAGTATACGGATATGTGGTGGCAATGAAACAGGGAATTGTAATTGTGTGATTTGGTAATTATTTGAGTTCCTGCGTTGGCTGAATGCTTACGAATCAATTTTTGGGAGGATGTCATGAAAAAAATGTTTTGGTTTGCTGTGTGTCTTCTGGGATTGGCAGTCTGTGGCTGTGGTGACGACTCTGGGGAGTCAGGCAAAATAGCGGCGCAGGATGGCTGCGGCAATGGCAGTGTCGAAACCGGTGAACTTTGTGATGACGGCAATACCGCGAGCGGCGATGGCTGCTCAGCAGATTGCAGCGCAGTCGAAGAAGGTTACGAATGCCCGCCGTCGGGAGGCGCGTGCACCAAAGCAAATCCGGCTCCCAAGGAAGCCGAATGCGGTAATGGCTCGCTCGAGGGTGATGAGAAGTGTGACGACGGCAATACTGCGAGCGGCGATGGCTGTTCAGCAGATTGCAGCGCAGTCGAAGAAGGTTACGAATGCCCGTCGTCGGGAGGTGCGTGCACCAAAACAAATCCGGAGCCCAAAGAAGCCGTATGTGGTAATGGTAAGCTCGAAGGTGATGAAAAATGTGACGACGGCAATACTGCGAGCGGCGATGGCTGCTCAGCGGATTGCAGCACTGTCGAAGAGGGTTACGAATGTCCGCTGTCGGGTGGCGCATGTACCAAAAAGCAAGCCCCGAAGCCTGATGAACCGGCGTGCGGCAATGGCATCCTCGAAGAGGGCGAAGTGTGCGACAAGACCGAAGGCGTTGGTGAACACGGCAAGTGCGCCGATGATTGTTCCCATGTATATGTGCAGTACAGCGAATTCGGTGCCGTTGGCGATGGTAAAACCAATGATATGGCGGCAATCGCTGCAGCCCATAAATATGCCAACGAAAATCATCTGATGGTCAGGGGCGATGAGGGATTCACCTACTATATTCCCGAGATCGAGGAATCCGCAATTATCAAAACAGACACGGACTGGACGGGTTCGACATTTTATATTGATGATAACAAGCTGAAAGATTGCAAATCAACTGACCCAAATGAACAGTGCCAGAAACATATATTCATTGTTAAGTCTTCATACGATGAGGTTTGCCTTTTATCCAGCGATTCCAAAAAATGTCCTCATGAGCTCAAGTCTTTGAAGGGCAGTCAGAAAAAAATCGATATTACTCTGGAACATGATTCGCTTATACTTGTTAAAGACAGTAATCATCTGCACTATCGCTTAAAAGAAGGAAAAATGGTGCAGGGACATCCCCGGCAGGAACTCTTTATCGTCGATAAAAACGGCAATGTCGATATGAGCGCACCCATTCACTGGACCTATGATATAGTCACCGAAGCTACGGCCTATCCCATGGATGAAGAAACGCTGACAATTAAGGGCGGTACTTTTATTACGAATGTATATCAGAAAAAGTCCAGCTATTATTTCTTCCGCAATCTTTATATCAATCGTTCGAATGTCGTCATTGATGGTATCGTTCATCAGTTGGAGGGCGAACAGGTAAAAGACTGTGCAGATTATGATGGTTTTTTGCAAATAGAGTATTGTGCCAATGTTTTGGTGAAAAACAGCAGTTTCTCTTCGCGTATTAGCTATGGACTGGGAAGCTATGGTATCCTTCCGCAATACGTGGTCAATCTGACTTTCGAACATTGTAACGAAGTCACAAATATTCTCGATAAAACCCGCTGGGGATTGATCGGTTCCAATTATTGCAAAAATTTCACATTGGATCATTGTGAATTCAGCCGGTTCGATGCGCACAGGGAACTGATGAATGCCAACGTCCGGCATTCGACAATCGGGAATCATGGTATGACAGTCATGGGATACGGGCAGTTCAATGTAGAAGATTCGACGATTTATGGCGAGGATTCTTTTATTTATATGCGCTATGATTATGGTTCAACATGGGATGGTGTCATTTCGATAAAGAACAGTAAATGGATTCCCGCTGGTGATAGCAATAAACAGGCATATATACTAAAAGGATCTTTCAGCGGAGATAATAAATTCGGTTATGGCTGCCGTATGCCCAATACGATGAATATCGATGGATTGACGGTGATGGATAAAGCGAACGGTATCAAAACTGTTTATCTGTTTAATGATATTACACCCAAAAATACCAGTTCTTCATTCAAATACAGCAATTCCTATAAGATTATAGAAAAAGTCAATATCTCCAATTACAAGTCACAATCCGGCGATAAGTGGCAGCTGAGTCCAAACAAATACATGTTCAATAATGTTGCTGTCAGTGTGAAGTAAAATGATGGTCCTGGCACTCAATTGTGTATATGGAATTGGCGCATAGCTTATAACTTATGGATCTTAGTGGAAGGTGAAACTCAATATGGCAAATTGGCGATTGATGATGGTGATTGCGGCTGCAGCTGCATCGTGCTGGATGGTTTCGTGCGATGATGAAGGTTCAACTTCAGCATCTGCCGCCGGTTGCGACGAAGCGGAAAAGCCAGATGTCTCATGTACCTGCAACGCCTCGACGGGAACATGGGAGAACTGCGAACCAGAACATCCCAAACAATGCGATGAGTCCTCAAAGACAGATGACGCATGTACCTGCAACACCTCCACGGGTGCCTGGGAAAACTGCAATACGGAGCCGCTCAAGGATTGCGATGAAGCCTCAAAGACGGATGAATCATGTACCTGCAACATCTCGACAGGTTCGTGGGAGAACTGCGAACCAGAACAGCCCGTCGAGAAGGTGGATTGCTCTGATCCGTCAAATGACGGGCAGACATGCGAATATGAAGAGAGTATCCCGGATTGCGCAAAAGCCGTATGTCAGGAACTGACCTGCAAACTCGTTCCGGCGGATGCCGGATTGGTTTGCCGACAAGCTGCCGGGGATTGCGATATTCAGGAAACGTGTGATGGTCAGACGCTCGAATGTCCGGCTGATGCGTTTTTGGATGCATCGAGTGTATGTCGAAAAGCCGGTGGAATTTGTGATGTTGAAGAAACGTGTGATGGTCAGTCTGCAGCTTGCCCGGAAGACAAAAAACAGCCGACGACTTTTGTTTGCAGTAAAGCTGTCGGAAAATGCGATGTGGATGTTACATGTGATGGAAACAGCAATGAATGTTCCCCTAAAATTGTAAATAGTTCGTGCGTCTGTTCAAAACGCGCCGGAACGACCGGAAAGAACGAAAAAATGATTGCGATTGATCATAGCGGTTTTGTTCTGAGAAGCCGCTATTGGTCAAAGTATGAAGGTTACAATAATAAGCTCAAATCTTTGCTGCTCAGTGTTTCTATCGATAAACTGAATTTTAATCGCCAGATGCGTAAAATCACAAAAGACCTTGCTGAATCGTATAAAGGAAAGCAAAGTACTTATTATGATAAAAATCTGAAAGATTATATAAAATATCGCATGACCAGTTTCAATACCTGGATTGGTTATAAGAATGGCTGGTTCTGGGATGAGAGTGATGTAAAAGATAAGAATTATACTCCTCAGGGAATGTCTGTCGGTGAGGTGAATGGATTTAAGTTCGCAATTGTTGTCTGGCATCATTCAGATGATAAACGCGTTAAAATACACGTCATGGATATTAATTCAAAGCCGCCAAAGTATCGTCATGTTTTGCTTGTGGAACCAGAAAATGATAGTTTTAAAGACATTGCGAATCATGCTGGTGGAGTGGCTGTGGTATGGCCATATTTGTATGAAACCCATGGCTCAATAGGATTACGTGTTTTTGATTTGCGCAATATATTAAAAGTTTCGACGGGTGACGATTGTAAAAATGCCCTTGGGAAGGTTGGCAATAAGTACTGTGCATACAACTTTGCCTATGTTCTGCCGCAGGTTGGTGGGTATTATAATAGTCAAAAAGTTGATGATGATAAGAATCTTAATATTGATAGCAGCTGTAAGGTCGGGTTTTCGTTTATTTCATACGATGCGGGGGATGGCCCACATATTCTCGGTGGTGAATATAAAAAAGAAACAATTAAAGTTGATGGAAAAGATAAAGAAGCTGAGACCTACAATGGCCGCCTTGTACGATGGCCGCTTGGAAATGACGGCAAGCTCAAAACTGTGAAAGCCACTTATTCTGATGGAAAATCACTTGGCAGTGATGATGAAAATATCGTACTGGCTGATGGTGCCTGGTATGCAGGGGAAAGTGCGATGCAGGGGGCGATCTCAACAAAAAACAATGGGTCTCTGCAGTTCCTGATTACGACGACAAAGGATACAAAATCTGGTACCGGTACTGCCAGAGGCGGTCTCAGACGGAACAATACTTCGAAGCTGGGTACAATTTTAACTGCGAATGATGGAAAGTGGTGTTACAGACCGGAAGGCATTGCCATATATAAAGAAGGCAAAAAAGACGCTGAATTGTGGATTTCAACAGAGGGTATTGAAAATCCTCGCGCTGTCTTTTATTCAGATCTGGGTGAAGTATTGGAAAAGTAGCAGACGTGACGTGACACGTCTGATTCTCATTGGATTGAAGAATAAGAGACAGGTGTGTCACATCCGGAGCTGTTACCGTGGGGTAACCCACGGTTCGGGGGGAGCGCAGCGAATCCTGGGTGGGGGCATGCTGTGAAATTTGCGGTGTAACCATTTTGTTGTATTTTATTGGGGCTGTTATTTGCATATTCCGATTCTTCGGCATACAATATGCATTTGGATGGCCGGTCGTTCATGGCATTATCCCATGCACGCATTGATATGATTAAGACAGGAGACTTGTTATGATAAGGAAAATCTCATTCTGCGGCTTGATGCTGGGTATGGCTATGGCGATGAATTTTGCTGCCTGCGATGACAGTGACAATGATACCTATGAAGGCAATCAGCAGCCTGTCCCCCCCGTGGAGGAACACAAAATCAAGTCGGGGGATGTATGTGATACAGCGACGTTTAAACCTGTTTGCGGTGAAGAATTGGGTTCTGTGTGTTTTTGTGAGAATTGTACGTGCAGTTATGTCCCGGTTACCGTGCTGTCTTGTTCGGACAGCAAAAAAGTGGTCGAGACGAGATGCGATGCGACGGCGGATAATCGATTGTGCGCCACTGTGAATGATGTAGTAGGGTGTTATGAGGGCTGCACAAGCAAGGGAGAAACCAAAGAAGCCTGCATCGATGAGAACGGCGACAGGTATTATACGACACAAACCTGTACGCTGCTCAACGGCAATTACATGGTATGGCTGGATGGTGAAAAGAAGCGGTGCGACGCCAATGGTCCGGAATGTTGTAAAAAGACGGATTATCAGAAGGGCGATGAGTGCGTTCCTGACAGATTTATAGATTACTGTGACAGCAATAACAGACATGTGATTTGCAAAGAAAACAAGCCCGGATTTGCAAAGGGAACGGTCGACTTTTTCAACTGTTCGAATAAGGATTCCGGAGGATATAAGTATAGATGCGCCACTATTGAGAAAGCTACGGATTGTTATATGGAATGCGAAAATATTGATATGATTCAGGATGTTTGTGAGACAGATAATCCCAAATTGTTTAATCGTTATAAATGTGTGATGTCCAGTGATGGGTATACCGTTTGGACTGTGATTGGCAGCGGACTTTCGTGCGACAATTCCAAAGCAAACTGCTGTCCTAAGGATTAATGGATGAATTTTTACATAATCCACCTGAGCATTGCATTCCAGTGTGGTGCTCAGCGGCGCGGGTGATAATACGCATCGTCTGATATTGTATCTGATTGTTTTGGTTTGAGGATGGTGCCATTGCATGGTAAAAAAAGCGCGATGCAGCGATGCAAAGCGCTTTTTTTTGTTCTGTTTTCAGGAGGGCCTGTGCAATGAGGAAATTATCTCTTTTTATCGCCAGCTTATGTTTGTTGACGATTTCGGGCTGCGACGATGATTCCAGCGGGAATCCGACGCCGGTTTGCGGTGATGGTATTTTGAACGATGATGAGATTTGTGATGGTACTGAATTCAAGGAGGGTGCCAAAGTCTGTCCGGATGGGTTGGTCCTGAAGGACGAAGCTGCCTTTGCCTGTACTTCTACCTGTGGTCTGGAGTTTTCTGCTGCCTGTGCTGCCCCGAACTGCGGTGATGGTGTGTTGAGCAGTGCTGAAATTTGTGATGGTGACAAATTCCGTGATTCGGGAAAGGTTTGTCCGGATATGCTGGAAGAAGTCGAAAACCCCGTCTGGAAATGCACAAATACTTGTCAGATCGATATTTCAGCAGCATGCCGGGTAAAAAACAGTGGCAGTGCATGCGGCAATGGCAAACTGGATGACGGCGAAGTCTGCGATGGTACCGAATTTAAGGAAGGTGCACAGGTTTGTCCGGATGGTACGAAAGAAAAAGCAGATGCTGTGTTTGCATGCAGTGATAAATGTGAGCTGGATATTTCTGCGGCATGCGCGAAAGTGAGCAAAATCGATAATATTGACTTATTTTCTGCTGATGATCTGAAAAAGGTGGCGGCATTGTGTACATCGGACGATTGTGTGACAAAATCTGAATGCAAGCAAGGTGCTGGTTATGCTGCTTGTATGTGTTCGCATAATATCAATGTCTGTCGTACTTACGAAGCTTGTTTGGGACTCAGGAATTGTGAATATAATTGTGGTGACGAGGGAACCTGTGCCTGGGTGGCATGCCGTAAGGACAGTGCCTGTACAGGCAATACGGTATGTGATCCTTCGAACCTGGATACCGATGGTGATGCAGATGGCGACGGCATCCCGAACGGCATTGAGCTCGAAAGTGCGCTCGGGCTTGATCCCTGCAATGCAGATACGGATGGCGATACTGTTCCCGATGGAACGGAAGACCTGAACCACAATGGTAAATTTGAACCTGATAAGGGTGAGACGGATCCATCGGATTCAACGAGCGTTCTGGATGTCAATGGCGGTCAATATCAGGTGATTGATGCCGGCTGTAAGGCTGAAAAAATCCTTTCGGGTTCTGATGCGACACTTAAGTATATGACCGTTGCCAAACTGGAGGGGGCCACCTATACGGATGAGAAAGCCGATGGTTTTGTCGTTTCTTTCTCGGACAAATCGAAGAAAGTTGTTGGCCTTTTTGGTTCCAAGGGATCTGAGATCAGTGTGACCTCTGAACAGCTGCTGGGTAAAGCTCTCGCTGCTGGTACATTCGCTGCGAATTCGATATTTACATCGCCGGTTCCGATGTTGAATTGGATTGATGGAAATAAATACAAAAAAGAGTACCAGATTATCCCGGATCATATGGTAGAACGTGTTAAATTTACGATTAAGCTCGGTGGTGACGGACAGAAAACGCTCGAAGATGTTCGTGACAAACTCGTTGCTGTTTTCGGAAAAGTGAACGGTGGTGAAAAGACCACAACGAGCTGTCCCGATAACAACGCCATTCTTTATGTTACCCGTTCCGAGTACAAATCGACGCAAATGAGCTATATTTATAGTATTGCGCTGACCTGTGCCAATAACACGAATGTTGCTGCCATGAATGAGATGGATGATGTTTTTTCCGGGACATTGGTATCGCCGACGAAGGCTGCTTATGCCAAAGCACCAGCCGGTGGTTATGGCGCGTTTAAGAATTTTATATGTCAGGCAGAAGAATTCGGTCAATCTGCAAGAGCCGTAGATTTTCTTTGGGTTATCGATAATACCGGTTCGATGGAAGATGAACAGGATAACGTGGTCAAAGCCGTTCAGACGTTTGCCAAACGACTTGGAAATTCCGGTATTGACTATCGTTTTGCTGTGACGACGACAGATGCTTATCTGCTGGATGAGGTGAGCAAGTCGAGCCCAAGCAGCTACAAGAGTGGATATGAGACCATTGGTGCCAATGATTTCCCAACCAAAGGCTATATGAATATGTTGGGTATTCGTACAGCGACGACAGCCATTGCTCAAAACTATGGTGGTTTCTTCGGTGAGGCTGGTTTGAAGGGCGAGAAGTCGCCGTTCGCTTTGAACGTTAAAGAAGACTCTTCCTGTTCAGGAAGTCAGCTTAAGAATGTTTGCGGCAAGGGCTATGAAGATGGCTTAAAGAGCGGTGTTCTGACGCTTTCACGTTTGGCCATTGATATCAACAGCGATGAGCCGGGTGAGTTGTTCGAGAGTGACAAGAAGATATACAGCCGCCTGCGTCATGCCAAGAAACATATTGCATGCAAGAGTTTCGTGGGTTCTATGAAGACAGAAGAAGCTTGTGACGCTGAAATTCAGAAGGGTATAGCCAATAAGAAAGATCCTGCTGCGGCATTGACGCTTCGCGATGATGCTCTGAAATACATCATTTGGGTTACCGACGAAGAATCACGTCAGTTCAAGGAAGAACAGGTTTTGTCCACACATACCGGCGATCTTGAAGGCTGTCTGACGGGTTATAAACTGAGTGGTTCTGAATCCAGCTACACCATGGCAACAGGCAGCATCAAGGATAATCCGGGTGATGCAGCAGAAGTTTGCAACCCCTCGATGAAGGCCAAACTTACGCAGCTCGTGGCTGACGGCACGCTGAATTCTGAAATGGAACTTTCCCAGATCAAGACAGCAATGCCTGAATATTATGATATGCTGATGTATTATATTCAGCGTTATTCTCTGTATGCTGGCAAGGGCGGTATCGCTGGATTCGCACTCGTCGGCGATATCGGTCGTGAAGGTGGCGGTTTCTGCAAACGTCTGAGCGTCTGCAAGAAAAATTGTATCAAGGATGGTCAAAAACAGCCTGATTCAGCAGAGGGAATTGCGGGATGTGAGTCCTGTGATCCCGATGGCTGGTTTGATTCGCCGAAAGCAACGATCGGTGCCGATTATGGCTTGTCATACATTCATATGGCCCGATTTCTTGGGGCTTACAATAATGGGAAGATGGATGGCAAGGAAGGCGGCTTCGCAAGCATTTGCAATGATTCGTTCGAGAACAGCATTAATGCTATCTTCGAAGACGTTGCCGGTCATGTTGCATCGCACTCTCTGATGGGATATCCCATCACTTCGACCATCAGCGTTGTGGCGAATATTAATGGTAAGAATGTGGTGCTGCAGCGTGGTGCCGATGAGAATGGCTGGGATTATGACGCTTCGCAGAACGCCATTACGTTCAGCGGTGTAAAGGCAGATCCCAAAGAATACATCGCCATTTCGTATGTTATCTGGCAGCCACTCGAGGGCTAAGCTTGGGATAAAACCATGCAGTGCATGCGTGCCGTATGCCATCAGCATAGGCACGCACATTGTGCCGTATTTGCCGCAGGCAAACAGGCACAAAAAAAAGGCCGTATCCCCGCAGGGGATAGGCCTTTGTTCAAAACCCAAAAGACACAGGTGAATATCTTAGTTTACCCGAGTGGTGCATGACGTCGAACAGGCATTGTTGTCGCCATTCTTTTCGCCATCGTCACACTGCTCGAATTCGGGCTGGAGTATGCCGTCACCGCAGCGGATATCGAGTTTGCAATCTTCTTTGCATGCGCCATAGCCGCCGACATTTTTATCAGCACCACTGTCACATTCCTCGCCGTTGAGTGCATCGAGTACACCATCGCCGCATCGCGGCGGAATATAAGTGCAGTCAAAGCCGCATGCCCCATATGCACCGGTGTTCTTTTCCTCGCCGTCGTCGCAGACCTCGCCGATGGCTTTTGAAATGATGCCGTCACCACAGCGCGGCAGTGTGCATTTGGATGTGCACATATCGTCATCCGACGTGTTGCCGTCGTCACATTCCTCGCCTTCGCCAACGGTACCATCACCGCAGCCGGCGATTCTGCAGTTTTCCAGACAAGTCTGGCCTGCACTGAGTCCTTTGTCACCGTCGCATTCTTCGTGTTCATCGAGCACGTTGTTGCCGCAGTTGGGGAGTTTGCAGTCGACGCACCATGCTTCTTCAGAGTCGCATTGCTCGCCCTTTTCGATTTTGCCGTTTCCGCAGAAAGGCTGAAGTTTGCAGTCTGCAGAACAGCCTTTGTCGTGCTGCAGTTTTTCATCCGTGTTGATGCCGGTGTAGTCGCATTCTTCTGAGCCGCGGACGATGCCGTCACCGCAGACGGTATTGCATTCCGACGTTCCCATGTTGATGAATCCAGCGAGGGTCAGAGTAAATGTCGAACCGCCGTTGCAGCGTTCCGCATGGAACATCTTCATGGGATAGATGCCGCCGGGATACATGTCGTATTTCTTGGCTTCCTCTGCGGTCAGTGTGATGGATTTTCGCCAGTCGCCATGAATACCGGCCAGTTCCATGGCGAGTTTTCCGTTAAAGTAAACCCAGACATCATCGTCGCCAGAGAAAGTAAAGACTTCGCCGCCCTGATACTTAAAGTAGGATTGGAATTCGGAGGTAAACAGCCCTTCACGTTCTTCGGCGCGGCCATAGAGCGTTTCCGCATCGGCAGCCTGGTATCCTTTGCCTTTGAGCGGCCAGAAAGATTTTGATGTGTACTGATAAGCGCCGTCAGCCTGTTTATTGAGCGGAAGCGTTGTCGCGATGGTGATGCTCATGTCCGAATCCTTGTACCAATAATCGAAGAGTTCCGGGCATGTGTAGAGCTGGGCACAGGTTTCGTAATCGTCGTAATTGGGAGTGACGTCCGGGGATTTTGTAATTTCATTTGCCGGACGAAGTTTGGGACGTCCGGTCGCATCCAGCACGGGGTAGACGACATTGGCGCAATAGTTCCACGAATAGCAGCTGTTGCCCTGAAAATCGGGAATCGGTGTACCTGCTTTGGGGAAATGTCGTTTTCGGTAGGTTGTTCCGCCTTCCTTGCAGGTCGCGGGCAATGCATTGAACGCATTCTCCGACAGATAGCCGTGTTTGTCTGGATAAAGAGTCGCCGGATAACCGTGGTCCTCATCATTGGTAAACCCCGGATGATAGGCTCTGAAATCGCGGTAAACGATAGGGAGATTCAATACATCGGGAGGATTGCCGTTGAATTTGGTGCAGGTATATCCCGATTCGATTTTGCAGTCACTGGAACAGCCGTCTCCGTTGACCAGGTTGCCGTCATCGCATTCCTCGCCGGATTCCCACATGGTCAGGCCATCGCCGCAAATGGGTTTGCAGACGTTGCCAACACAGTCAAAGATGGGTTCCATGGTGCAGATGGGACTGCATCCGTCACCGGCAGTCAAGTTGTTGTCGTCGCATTCTTCGCCGACATCGAGAAAACCGTCGCCGCACTTGCCTTTGGCGCAATTCTTTTTGTCGCTGTCGCAGTGGCAGGCATTCTGGAGCTCACAGTCGATGCAGCATCCGTCGGCATCTTCGCCTTCGCAGGTTTCTGCGCCCTCGACGATACCGTCACCGCAGGTCGTCTTTTCGCAGGCTGCGCCGCCTGTCGGGCATTTCCAGCCTTTCTGGACCTGGCAATTCCTGCATCCGTCTGTGAGCTGCTTACTGCCTTCATCGCAGGTTTCATCGCCGGTGATTTTGCCGTCGCCGCAGACATCCTTTTCGCATTTCTGTCCCTGGGTATCGCAGTGCCAGCCAAATTCACGTTTGCAGAATTTCGAGCAGCCGTCTTCGGATGTGGTGTTGCCGTCGTCGCATTCCTCGTTTCCGGCTACGATACCGTCGCCGCAGGCTCTGGCATGGCATGAGTTTTCATCACATATATAGCCGTTTTCGACCGAACATGCGGATGAACACCCGTCGCCGTCGTCGGTGTCGCCGTCATCGCAGACTTCGCCGGTATCGGTATCGAGCTTTTTGTTGCCGCAGGTATTCTCGCACACGGACTTGCCGTTCTCATCCAGTGTGCATTTCCAGAGACGCTCAGTCTGACAGAGCTGCGAGCAGCCGTCGTTTGGTGCGCGATTGCCGTCATCACAGGTTTCTGCGCCGTCCAGCTGGCCATTGCCGCACAAAATCGAGGTACAGACGCTCTTGCCGTCGGTCGTCACACAGACGTAATTGGCTTCCATTTCGCATGAAGCAGAACATCCGTCGCCATCATCCGTGTTGCCGTCGTCGCATTTTTCATTCTCGGTTTGGAGCTGGCCATCGCCGCAGAAATTCACGAGTTTGCATTCACTCGTGCATCCTCCGTATTCGCCGGAAGTATCGGCACCTGCATCACATTCCTCACCATTTTCGCGATCAATATCATCCCAAAGGCCGTCGCCGCAGTAATGAGCGCGTTTGCAGCTCGATGTGCATTCGTTTTTGCCATAATTGACGGCCATATCGCCTGCATCGCATTCTTCATTTTCTTCGGTTTCGCCATTGCCGCATCCTGCCGGGATGCATTCTGAGCCAGTGATTGGGCAGATGTAATTCTCTTCTATGGTTTTGCAGTCTGCCGAACACCCGTCGCCATCGTCGGTGTTGCCGTCATCGCAGACTTCATCGTCATCAAGATCACCATTGCCGCATTTGACCACAGGATGCTCCGTACATGCACCGCCCTCGGACGGACAGTCATAACCGGTTTCGATGGTTTTGCAGTCCGCCGAACATCCGTCGCCGGCATCTGTATTGCTGTCGTCACACACTTCGCCGCTTTCGACCTTGCCGTCGCCGCATTTGGGATCTGTGTTTTCCTCGGGGGGCTTGTTGTTTTCTTCTATTTTTGTGCATGCGCCGCCTTCCGTCGGGCACTGATAGCCGTCTTCGATCGCAGCACAATCGGCAGAACACCCATCACCTCCAGCGGTGTTGCCGTCATCGCAGGCCTCTCCGGTTTCGATTTTCTGATTTCCGCACGCTGCCTGCCCCTCAGGGGTCCCTACGGCGTCATCATCGTTGCAGCCCGCAAAACAAATCATTCCCAATACAACAAATAACAAGCACTTTTTCGTCATAAAAACTCCTTTGGCAGGAAACAAAACACGCATCGAAATATAGCAAAAACAGGAGGCAAATGCATGTTTTGTTTGGGGCGCGGGCTATCTGCGATACGCCCTGCGCATGCGGCTATCTGCGATACGCCGCATGAACCGTCCTCAGTCAGAGGGGCGCTTCCGGATGCTGTATCGCTTAAAAAGATGAAGTTTTTTTTGTGTATTGATGCTAAAAGAATCATCGTGTGGTTTGTACATATTGTTTCTGTTTGATGATGGAGGATTGAAAATGAAAAACTTCAGGAACTTCTATGTGAGTCTGGCTTTCGGGTTACTGGCTGCGATTGGAATGGGATGCAGTGAAAATAATTCGTCATCTGAGAATAATCCTGATGAGAATTTGTGCGATCCTGAGTGTACGGATGGCACGGTCTGCGTCGCGGGTGAATGCAAAGCTGAGGAAAAGAAGTGCGATCCTGCCTGTAAAGAAGGCGAAGTCTGTGCCGCGGGTGAATGCAAAGCTGCAGAGGAAAAGAAGTGTGATCCTGCCTGTAAAGAAGGCGAGGTCTGTGTAGCAGGTGAGTGTAAAGCCGAGGAAAAGAAGTGCGATCCTGCCTGTAAAGAAGGCGAGGTCTGTGTAGCAGGTGAGTGTAAAGCCGAGGAAAAGAAGTGCGATC